>WFYC01000022.1 GCA_015490295.1 Hydrogenimonas sp.
CCATTATCTCGCTCAGATAGTCGTACTTCAGGGAGTGGACTCCTACCCCCCACGGCTGAAATATCAGGTTTCTTTTTGCCGTAATTCTCGGATCGAGCTGCCTCAGGCTTCCGGCCGCCGCATTCCTCGGGTTCGCAAAAGGGGTCTCTCCCCTCTCTATGCGCTCTGCGTTTATACGGTCGAACTCTTTGATCGTCATCAAGACTTCTCCGCGTATCTCTATCAGCTCTTTGTGATCTATCTCGAGCCTGATGGAGTTTATCGTGCGGGCGTTGTTGGTGACATCCTCTCCCTCCACTCCGTCTCCTCTGGTAACCGCCTGTTTGAGCAGGCCGTTTTCATATATGAGGTTTAGGCTCGCACCGTCGAATTTGGGCTCTACATAGTAGCGCTCGTTCGGGAAATCTTTGGCGATTCTATCCATCCACTCCTCGAACTCTGCGGCATCGAAGACATCCTCCATACTCCACATACGGCTAAGATGCTTCGCCTTCTTGAACCCCTCTTTCAAAGGCACCCCTACACGCTGTGTGGGTGAAGTGGGGTCTACATCTTCGGGGTGACTCTTTTCGTACTCCTCGACCTCCCGGTAGAGCTTGTCGTAGACCTCGTCCGCAACGAGGGGGTTGTCCTCTATATAGTAGGCGTATGCCCACCTCTTCAGAGTCTCTACCGCATTTTTATACTCCGCTCTAGTCATATCTTCTGACCCTCCTGCGGTTCGGGGAGTTTCGGCGGCTCTTTCTGAAGCTCTTTTTGCATACGCTCCAGACTCTCCTGCAGCTGCTCCTGCATATCTTTGAAACTCTTTTCGAACTCTTTCGCTATGCCAAAAAGCCCCTCTTCAACCTCTTTTTTTACAGATTCGAAGCTCTTCATCCCTTTTTGCAGCGCCTTTTGCAGCATCTTCGTGGTACACTGCGCGGCACCCTTCTGAAGCGCCTCGTCGTAGTTTTGCATTGTCACAACATCGTCAATAAGCCACCGCCCCTCCACTTTCAGAAGTTCCGTCTCCATCGTGGCATTGCACTCGGCATCTTTCAAAGAGTCGATAGGAATCCGAAAACGAAGAAGTGTCGGGACGAACGCACGCCCCTGAACGACTCTGGCTCCGGTTACTTCCACATCTGAAAGCTCCACCTTCAACAACGGTTCATCGAGTCTGCCACGTATCGTCATCGCTTTTGCAAATTTCAGATCGCCCTTTACCATCGCATCCCAGAACTTTTGTGCACTCTGCTGAGGCAGGTTTCTCTCTTCGTGCTTTGCACATCCGCCGAGCAGAAATAGAAACAAAACAGCGGCAAAAAGAGCTCTCATAGAATATCTCCTCTCTCTATCGCCTCATAGACCGCCAGTGCCTGTCTATGTTCGCCAACGTCATGGCAGCGCACTATCTCCGCACCGCGCCTTACCGCCTGCAGGTGCAGTGCGATGGTTCCCGGAAGCCGTTTCTCTACCGGAGCGGGCGATATCCTGTCTATCATCGACTTTCGGCTCGCCCCTATCATCAACTCGCAACCGAACCTGCCGAAGTGTTCGAGGTTTTTAAGCAGCATCAGGTTGTGCTCGAGCCTCTTCCCGAAACCTATACCGACATCCAGAATCAGCTCCCTCTCGTCGAGCCCCAGCGCGAGCGCCCTATCTATCCTCTCTTCAAAAAAGCGGTCTACCTCGAGAACGACATTTTCGTATGTCGGGTTCTGCTGCATCGTAAGAGGCGTACCCTGCATATGCATTATAACCAGCTTCGCACCGAACTCTTTGGCCAGTACCCCGATACTCTCGTCACTGAGGCCGGTTATGTCGTTGACGATGCCAAAACCGTTTTCGAGCGCATACGCCACAACTTCCGGGGTATATGAGTCGATACTGAACTTCACACGCGACAGAAGCCCTTCGCGCTTTATCGCATCCACGATCGGCACTATGCGCAAAAGCTCCTCGTCGGCCGGCACCGGTTCGCTTCCGGGGCGCGAAGAGACTGCGCCTATGTCGATGATATCGGCACCCTCCTGCACCTGCTTCCAGATAGCCGCCACAGCCGCCGACTCTCTGAAGCGGCTGGCCGGGTAGAAGCTGTCGTCGTTCGCATTGATGACACCCATGATCCGCACATCTTTGTGCGGCGTGCGCATGAAAGTTGTCAGCGACTCGGCCAGCCTCTTTAGACCGAGCGGCTGAACCTTCTCTTTCTCAATCAGGGCTTCTATCTGTCTGCGTGTTCCCATCAAGAGACCGTCGTAACTCTCGCGGTCGCAGCTCACCGTACCCTTTGGAAGCGCCAAGTCCGCACCGACACTGATGGCATCCTGTTTCAAGATATTTGCCGCCCCGCAGGAGAGACCGCGCACGGCAAAGAGCATCGTCTCCATCTTTTTGGCCATAATAAAGACGCCGCCCCTGTCGCATCCGAGCCTCTTTAAAAATGCTGCGGCATCGGCCGGAGCGTCTACCCTGTATATATCCATCAGCGCCTCCTTTTAAGAAGTTTCAATCCGACTCTGGTAAGCACGAAAGCGGGAGGCGAACCCATATCGAGCAGCCGTATGCTCTGCGAAAAGCTCTCGAGAAGCTCTTCGTCCGCCCTGTACCGCCCGCTTGCAAGTACCTCTTTGGCTATGCTCTCTATGAGCCTCGCCATACTCTTTGCGTCCGTGCGCCTGTTCTCCTGCAGCAGCTTGTAAAGAGCGGCCAGATCGAACCTCTCTATATCGACACCGCTTTCAACAAGCTCTTTTTGCCCGAGACGGTTCTCTATCACCAGACGGGAGCGGATAGTAGGCAGAAGTCCAGATTTAGAGGGCGTCATCAAAATAAAGCCTGTTTTGGGAGGCGGCTCTTCGACTATTTTAAGGAGTTTGTTCTGTGCGATATGGGTGAATCTGAGCGCCGTCAGAATTATGATCTTCTCTTTTTCACTGGTTAGACTCGCTTTGCGAACCGCCTCTTTCGCATGTTCGATCAGAAAATCCTCCGCATCTACGCGGTGAATCTCATGATCAGGGAAATTCGTAGCAATCTCATCGCATACGCTTTCAAATGAATCTGTAAGGATGATCCTCGATACGGGAGCATCCATTCTATCCGTCCACATCCACTTCGGCAAAGAGTGCGGCTCCGAGCGTCTTGTCGAAAAGCCTGAAGAGCTGAAGCAGTTTGATGTCTATCATCTCGTCGTACGATTTGAGGGTAAAACTGTTGGCCACCTCCTCGTCCATAACCCACAGCAAAGAGTCGTCGCTTCTTAGAGCGATGCGGGCCAGGGGGTGGTCCGCCTTCCCTATATACCAGAAGAAGAACCCCTGCGGATATGAAAGTGCCATCAGATCGAAGAGCAGATCTACATCCTGGTCTTTCCTGATCGAAGAGGCGAACGGGTAGAGGGCATCGAAGGAGAAAAAGGGCAGAAGCGGCCTGTTGGTGCCGGGGCGGTTTACCTGTCTTACGAGATACTCTTCGAACCATCTGTTGTTGTCGTCGGTTATTATGATGACACTCTGACCTTCGAGGATTTTCGAGATGGCGTTGCCGACGATGGGGGCCCACTCGTAGCGCCGCTCCTCCAGCCAGCTCATCATCGTATCGTCGCCGCGAATCGCCTCCAGCGTCCAGCTTAAAAGATCTTTCAAAGCCTACCGCTCCCGCTCTCTACTCACTTGTCCAGCTCATACGCCTCGTGCAGCGCACGCACGGCCAGTTCGGCATACTTCTCGTCGATAACCATCGAAATCTTGATTTCACTCGTGCTTATCATCTCAATATTGATATTCTCTTTTGCCATTGTCGTAAAGGCTTTGGCCGCCACTCCGCTGTGGCTCTTCATCCCGACTCCGACGATCGAGACCTTCGCTACATCCTCTTCGTACTCGATCTCTCCGATACTCTCTTTGAAACGCTCCATAACGCCTTTTACGCGCTCTATTTCGCTCTGCGGTACAGTAAAGTCGATCTCGGTTTTTCCATCCGCACCTATGGTCTGGACTATCATATCTACATTCACAGACTCCTCTGCCAGTGCATTGAAGATCTCCGAAGCGATGCCGGGACGGTCTTCGACGCCTTTGAGGCTGACTCGTGACTGGTTTTTGTCGAGTGCGATACCGCTGACAAGTGGTTTTTCCATGATATTCTCTTCCTTCGTTATCAAAGTTCCGGGATTGTCGTTGAAGCTGCTTCTCGTGATCAGATTGACACCCATCTTCTTGGCCAGCTCTACAGAGCGGTTTTGAAGCACTTTGGCCCCCAAAGAGGCGAGTTCGAGCATCTCGTCGTAACTGATCTGCTCCATCTTCTTCGCCTTCGGCTCTATGCGTGGGTCGGTCGTATAGACACCGTCTACATCGGTATATATCTCGCACAGGTCCGCCCCCATCGCACCGGCAATGGCCACGGCAGTAAGGTCGCTTCCTCCGCGTCCGAGTGTAGTGACCCTGCCGTCCGGATTGATCCCCTGGAATCCTGCCACCACTACTATTCTACCCTCTTTTATCGCCCTGCCCATAGGAGCCGGGTCTATATGGTCTATTCTGGCGGACGTGTAGCTTTTATCGGTAAAAATTCCGGCCTGTCGTCCGGTCATCGCGACCGTTTTGTACCCCATCTCGTTCAGAGCTATGCTCAACAGTGCGGATGTCACACGTTCCCCGGAACTCAGAAGAAGATCCATAGCCTCTCTCTGCGGGGTTTTGGAGAAGAAGTGCGCATACTCTATCAGCTTGTTGGTCTCACCGCTCATGGCCGAAACGACGACGATCACATCATGACCTTCGTCCCTGGTCCTGGCGACGCGCTTTGCCACATTGGCGATACGGTCAAGATCTCCGACGCTGGTACCGCCGAACTTTTGTACTATCAACACAGACGATCCTTTTGAAACATTACAGATAACCCTTTTTCCTGAAATAGTTCAACACCCTCTTGTATACGGGCCGTTTGAAGTATGTGATATAGTCGAAAATCTTACTGTACGGAACGAACGTATAGTGCAGAAACTCCGGCTCTTCGGTATCGAGGTTTATTTTGGCACCCGGTTTCAGGCGTACAAGAAAATATTTTTGGCGCTGACCGTCGAATGGATACATCTTCTTCGCTATAACCTCCGGAAAGTCGTAACTGACCCACTCCGGAAACTCCGCCACCACCTCCACCTGATCGGTGCCTATCTCCTCTTTAAGCTCCCTGAAAAGGGCCTGCTGAGGAGTCTCACCCTCATCTATACCGCCCTGCGGAAACTGCCACGCATCCTTGATGTCACTGCGCGAAGCTATAAAAAACTCCACCTTTTCCGGATATTTGGACGAGAGAACGATAGCTGCAACATTTGGCCGGTACCTCTTCTCCTTCGACGATTTAAGATCATTCATAGACTGGTTACTTTTCGACGCTGCCGCCGCGGTGCATCTACAAAATGTCCACACTGCCGACACGCTCTTTTTTTGGGTATGATTATAGAAAAAAACGGATTAAGGCCTTCTGAGAAAATAGTATCAATGAGAAACGAGACGCTCCTTTATCTTCATATCCCCTTTTGCGACAGCAAGTGCCACTACTGCAGCTTCAACTCCTATGTAGAAAAGTTTGAGCTGAAAGAGAGCTATATGGAAGCGGTCGCGAAACAGCTTCGAAACGACCTATGCGAATTCGACATACAGAAAGGCTCCCTGACGACCCTCTTCATAGGCGGTGGGACCCCTTCGACAGTCAAACCGGAACTTTACAAGCCGTTTTTCAGGGTGCTGGAAGGGTACCTGCATGAAGATGCGGAGATTACGAGCGAAGCCAATCCAAACAGTGCGACGAAAAAGTGGCTGAAGGGGATGAGGGATCTTGGGGTGAACCGCATCAGTATCGGTGTGCAGAGCTTTTTCGACGACAAACTCAGGCTGCTTGGACGATCCCATAGAGCCGATGATACCGTAGAGGCGATAGAGAGAGCCCGCGAAACCGGTTTCGAACACATATCCCTCGATCTGATCTACGCTACCGCGCTCGACACCGTAGAGCGTGTCAAATACGAAATCGAGCGGGCATTGAAGCTTCCCATAGACCATCTGAGTGCATACGAGCTCACTATCGAAGAGGGAACCCCATTTCAAAACAGACCGGAAGTACGTGTGGAGTCGATAGAGCAGGCAAAGGTTGTAAGGGAGATACTCGTATCCAGGGGATGGGATGAGTACGAAGTCTCCAATTTCGCTCTTTCACCGTGCCGGCACAACCTCGGCTACTGGGAATACAGACCATATCTCGGAATCGGAAGCGGCGCGGTCGGACGAATACGAAACATGCGCTACTCCCCGCACAGAGAGCCTGAACTCTATATAGATGAGCCGCTTTTCAAAGAGTATGAAGCGCTGACAGAAGATCAAATGCTGCAAGAGCGCATACTCCTGGGGCTAAGAAGCTCTATCGGAGTAGAAAAGAGGCTGCTTGAGAAGAGGATGGCGGAGCGGGCAGAGCTTCTCGAAAGTGAGGGGAGGCTTCTATACAGAGAGGGCCGCTACTTCAACCCCGATTTTCTTCTCAGTGACGAAATAGCTCTCTTTATCATCGGCTAATCACTTTTTTGATAGACTTTGGCCAAATCGCTCTTTGGTGACAGATAGAGCGTTATCCCGCTTTTTGAAGTGAAAATATGGGCAAAACCCGGCAAACAGACCTCAAAAGCGTAATAGTGTCTATAAATTTCGGATTTCGAAGCTTAAGGCGGATGCATGGGCGGCCGGACCCTGCCGAATTCAGGGCTTCGCCGGGGGTTTACGTAATATCAGCAATAAAAAAGGACATGCGATGTTCGGCATGGGACTAAGCGAAATATTTTTTATCATCGTGATCGCCATCCTCTTTCTGGGGCCAGACAAGCTCCCCGATGCGATGGTGCAGATCGCAAAATTTTTCAGAAGCATCAAACGGACAGTCAACGATGCGAAGACGACTCTCGAAGAGGAGCTCAAAGTTAGCGAGCTCAAGGAGGAGGCGTTCAGATACAAAAAACAGCTGGACGAGGCTACGGCGAAGCTTGAGAGCATCTCGTCACCCGACCTTACCACGCTCGACGAACTGACCGAGACGGTCGAAGAGGTCAAGAGAGCGGAAGATCGTCTCGAGAGCGAAGCGGAAGAGATCAAAGAGAAGACCGAGCCGAAAAGGGAAGTGGTCACTTTCGCCAAAAAGAGCAGAGAAAAAAAGAATGAACAGATAGAAGATCCGGACGAAAAGCAAAAGGAGAGGAATGTTTGACGAACTGAAACCGCATATTGCGGAGCTCAGAAAGCGGCTCGCCTACTCGTTGGCGGCACTTGTAGTCTGTTTTTTCGTTGCGTTCTATTTTTACGAACCTATTCTCGAGTGGATGACGGAGCCGCTCAAAACTGTACTGCCGGAAAGCTCCTATATGATCGCTACCGGAGTGCCCGAAGTCTTCTTTACGGCTGTAAAAGTGTCGCTTTTCGCCGGTTTTCTTATGGCCTTGCCCTTCATCCTCTACCAGTTCTGGCTCTTTATAGCCCCCGGTCTCTACGAGCATGAAAAGAGATACATCTGGCCCTTCGTCTTTTTCGCATCCGGCATGTTCTTCCTGGGTGCACTCTTCGCCTATTATGTCGTGGTTCCGTATGGCTTCGCTTTTTTGGTGAACTTCGCTGAGCAGGTAGTTACAGTGGCACCGAAAATAAACGAGTACGTAAGCTTTTTCACGAAGATAATGATCGGCTTCGGAATCGCCTTCGAACTGCCGGTATTGACATTTTTTCTGGCTCTTTTGGGACTGGTCGACGACAACACATTGAAGAGCTTCTTCAAATACGCCATAATCCTGATATTCGTGCTGGCCGCCCTCCTAACTCCGCCGGATGTCGTTACACAGCTGCTCATGGCGATACCACTGATCGTTCTCTACGGCGTATCGATAATTATCGCGAAACTGGTCAACCCGTACAAACCGCCGGAAGATGATGAAAACGGAAACGGGGAGAATGATACTGAGTGAGAAGATACCGCTGAAAGAGAGCCTTGAAACCGAAAGCTACGACTACACTCTCCCGCCCGAGCTGATCGCGACGGAACCGGCGGAACCGAAAGAGAGTGCGAGGCTGATGGTCATAGATCGAAAGAGCGGTGAAATAACCCATGCGACATTCGGCGACATACTCTCTTTCATCCCACCAGGCTGCGGAGTCATCTTCAACGACACGAAAGTGGTCAAAGCCAGGCTCTTCGGCAGAAAAAGCAGCGGCGGAGCGGTGGAGCTGCTTCTTAACAGACCGCTTGACAAGAACCGCTTCAGCGTCCTTATAAAAGGGAGAGTTAAAGAGGGAACCGAACTCCGCTTCGGTGAAGAGCTCGGTGCAAAAGTCGAAAAGCTCTGCCCGGACGGCAGCAGAGTCGTAACTTTTTCAGACAGCAAAAAAGAGCATATCTCTTTTGAGGAGCTGCTGCCTCATCTTGAAAAACTGGGCCATATGCCGCTTCCGCCATACATCGGCAGGGAAGATACCGAAGCGGATGAAGAGATGTATCAGCCCATATTCGCGAAACATGAGGGTGCGGTTGCAGCCCCTACCGCATCTCTGCACTTCAGCGACGAACTCTTCGCAGCCCTTGCCCGAAGATTCGAAACCGCTCCCGTCACGCTCCATGTGGGGGCTGGAACCTTCAAACCCGTAGAGGCGAAGATAATCACCGAACACCCTATGCACAGCGAATATTACGAGATTCCGGCATCTACGGCCAAGCTTATCGAATCGCAAAAAAAGATTCTCGCCATCGGTACGACGGTTACGAGAACCGTAGAGTACTATGAACGCACGAAAAAACGCTCCGGAGAGTGCGACCTTTTTTTGCATCCAGGCAACCCTCCGGCAAGGGTGGATCATCTTCTTACGAACTTCCATCTGCCGAAATCGACACTTATTATGCTTGTAGCCTCTTTTTTGGGCCTGGAGGAGACGATAAAAGTGTATAATGAGGCGATAAAAGAGCGCTATCGCTTCTACAGCTACGGCGACGCAATGCTGATTTTATGATCCAATGATAAAAAGGAGTTCCCATGCCGCAGGAGTTTTGGATAAAGATAACCGCAATCGGTCTCATCGCCGCAGGACTTATCGCGACACTGGTCTGGGAGCTTAGAAAGCCGAAACGCGACCCGAACGAAAATCCCGATACGAAGCGGATGAACGATATGCTGAAGGATTGAAACCGGATGTCGATCTCGATCTGCACGTTTAACGTAAACTCGATCCGATCCCGCATCGATCTGATCTCCCGCTGGCTGAGGGAGAAGAGAGATGTCGATATACTCTGCCTTCAGGAGATAAAGTGCGAACGGGAGCAGTTTCCGTTCGAAGCGTTCGAATCGCTCGGATACAGCTGCGCGGTAAACGGTCAAAAACGGCTCAACGGCGTGGCAGTCTGCTCCAAAGCCCCGTTCTCCGCAATAAAAACGGAGTTTGGAAACGAGACTCTCGATCGTGAAAAGCGGCTAATCGAAGTTAAAACAGGAGAGACATCCATTCTCAACTGCTATATTCCCCGCGGCGGAGAGGCAGGGGGTGAACGCTACAACTACAAAATTGAGTTTTTCGACGCTCTTCGTACCTATGCAAAGGAACTACTCGAAAGAGACGAGAGAGTGATCGTGCTCGGTGACTTCAATGTCGCCCTCGAAGAGCTCGATGTGTACGATCCGGAAGTGTTCGAAGGGGCTGTCGGATTTTTGCCTTCGGAAAAAGAGAAGATGCGCAAGCTACTCGAAAGCGGACTACACGACTGTTTCAGGGAGCTGCACCCTGAAAGTCGAACGTTTACATGGTGGGACTACAGAAGTGCGGGCATCTGGAGAGACGAGGGGATGCGTATAGACTACATCCTCGCAAACGACATTATGTGCAAGGAGTGTCTCCGCGTAGAGGTCGACATGTGGACCCGCAGACGACGCTCACCTACACCGAGCGACCATGCACCCCTGATCGCGGAGTTCAGAGATTTAGGCGGTTCTGTCGGGAAAAAACGATAGATAGGGCCTATTTGTTCCACCCTCTCCAAAACTCCAAAATCGGTGCTGAACGCCTAAAATAAAAACCATAATTGCCGATAATAGAACAATCATGGAAACCAACCGTAAACTCTTTCTTCTTTTCACCGGCACCCTTACGCTCTTTGCGATAGCGATCATGATCAACGCTGCCGTAAATTTCCGCAACTACTCTTACAACAACGCGATAGGCAAAGCCCATATGGCGGCCGAGATTGTAAGAGACGGCCTTACCGCACATATGGTGAACGATATGATGGATAAGCGCAGCCACTTTCTTGAGATGATGTCGACCGGAAACGATGTAAAAAGATTATGGGTCGTCCGCTCCAAAAAGGTCGAGGAGCAGTATGGGAAGGGGCTAAAGAGCGAAATGCCAAGAGACGAGATAGACAAAAAGGTACTAGAAACCGGCAAAGAGATCGACAGGTTCTACGAAGATTTCGATAGTGCCGTTTTAAGAGTCACCATACCTTATACCGCTTCGTCATACGGCAAAATAGACTGCCTCCGGTGCCATAGAGCAAAAGAGGGGGATGTTCTGGGTGCGGTGAGCCTGGAGTTCGATATCAGCGACCTTAGAAGAGAGGGGCTGTGGACACTGGCTAAAATCGCGATGATAACAGTCGTATTCATCGTACTTTCGCTGCTTCTGGTAAAGTATCTGGTAACACCCTACATACGCTTTTTCAAAACGCTCGAAGCCTCACTAAAAAGAGCGAAACACGGCGACTTCGGTCTGAAAGTACAGACCGATATAGATGCCGCCGACATACGGGCCGTGGCCGAAAGGTACAACGAACTGATAGAGAAGTTTCAAAACACTATCGGCAAGATCGAACAGAAGCTGGCTATCTTTTTAAAAGGATCTTCGCACTACTGCGAAGATCCGCTCGAAAAAGCGACACATACCATAGATATGCTATCGGAGATCCACCGTTTCAAAAACACGATAGAGCTTGACAAAGATCTCAACCAAATCTATGGACGACTGGCGACGATAACAGGCGAAATCATGTCGGCCGAAGGTATGGCAATATTCGATGTAGATTCCGTGTCGAAGACAAGGAGGGTTGTGTACAACAGCGGAAACGAGAGTGTATGCAGAACGGAAACATTCGAAAGATCCGATCTGTGCAGAGCCTTTAGAACGGACGCTCCGGTTGTATCCGACCAGTACCCTGAGCTCTGTCCGGGCTATTGCGGCAGCTACTCGTTCTACTACTGCATTCCGTTCGACATAACCGAAAGGCGCTGCCTGATAATCACTCTGCTTACAGACAGCAAACAGAAGATAGAGCACTTCAAAAAAGAGGAGACGGTGCTCCGCTACTATCTGGAGAACTCGAAGCCGGTCATACAGAGCAAACTGCTGATGCAGCAGCTCGAAGAGAAGTCGCTTCGCGACGGCCTGACCGGCCTTTACAACCGCAAGTTTCTCGAAGAGATGATCGACAAGATCAACAGACAGGGAAACAGACACATGACCAGGTACGGTGTCCTGATGCTCGATATAGACTCTTTCAAAATGATAAACGACACATACGGCCACGATGTCGGAGACACCTTCATAAAACTGCTGGTAGAGACGATAAACCACGAGATAAGAAGCTCTGATATCGCAGCACGCTACGGAGGAGAGGAGTTCGTGATCCTGCTGCACGAAGCTACACCCGAAGGCGCACTGAAAGTCGCCGAAAAGATCAGGAAGCTCTTTTCCAGAATACCCGTATCCGTCAAGGGTAAAAAGATAAGCTCTACGGTATCCATAGGAGTGAGCTTCTACCCTGAATGTGCGTCAAATCTTAGAGAGGCTATAAAGTTCGCCGATATCGCTCTTTACAAAGCGAAAAAGAGCGGCAAGAACCACGTAGTGCTCTTCAGCGAAGAGCTGCCTGCGGATAACCCGCAGGAGAGTATCAACTCCTGCTCTTCAAAAGATAGCGCTCCAGAATGATCTGCGCTGCGATGGAGTCCAGCTTTCCGTCTCTTTTTTGACGGGTAACACCCCTCATCCTCTCTGCCGCTTCGACGCTGCTGCCATACTCGTCGATATATTCGATCTCTCCTGCAAACGAGAGAAGATTTACAAAGTGGCCGATACGCTTTTGCATCTGCTCGACACTGCTTCCGCTCATCGGCACTCCGACAATGAGCCGCTCTACACCCCACCCCCTCAAAAACGCATCGACATCTCTTGCGGCCTGTTCCCTGTTTTTTCGCAAAATAGGAGGCTGAGGAATAGCGCTCTCTCCATCCAGGCAAATTGCCGTTCCAATCCTTTTGAGTCCTACATCTATAGCCGCTATCTTCTCTCTTTTCATCTACTGCTCCTTGAAGTAGTAGGCAACCATAAAAAAGAGCAGAACGGTGCCCAGAGAGGAGAACATCGCGAACGGATCGAGACGTCTTTTGAGCAGATACAAAAAGGCTCCGTACCAACAGTAAAGTGTAAGTGCGATATGCAAAACCATTATGGGCTTGTATACGATCATGGTTCTGGTAAAAGCCGTGTAAAAGGCCGCTGCGGCTATGGTACCGGCACCTATCAGAAGGGTGGCGATCCGTCTATCGGTTTTATAGGCTCTAACGAGAAGCACTGAAAGCAGCAGTATAAAAGCTCCCGCAAGAAGGTAGACGAACACCGGTTTCTACCTTCCGTAGTATGAGATTAGCGAAGCTTTGGCGATTGCATGTTTTTCAAGCATGAAACCGACAAGTGCCGGCGCACTGTCGGCTTTAAGAGGAAGCTTCTGCACATCGAGTGCATATACGGTAAAGATGTAACGGTGCGGCCTGTCGCCCACAGGCGGACAGGCTCCACCGTAGCCTACACCACCAAAGTCCGTACGGCTCTGTACGGCACCCTTTGGAAGCAGACGGCCGGAAGAGTCGCCGGCACCTCTGGGCAGAGTGTGCACGGAAGCCGGAATGTTGAAAACGAGCCAGTGCCACCAGCCGCTTCCGGTCGGCGCATCGGGGTCGTAAACCGTTACGGCGAAACTTTTCGTCCCTTTGGGAGCGTCACTCCACTCCAGCTTCGGAGAGATGTTTTTCCCGCTACATCCGAACCCGTTGTAGACCTGCTCCATGCTCAACTGACCCGAAAGATCGGGGCTTTTTAGTGTGAAGCTCTCCGCATACAGCACTGCAGCAAAAGCCGTCGCCGACAATAAAATAGAAAAGATCTTTTTCACGATTAGCCCCTTTTTTGTTCCGTCATTTGTGTTATTATATAGAAATTCAGATTAAGGATGTTGCATGGCAGATAGGATTCTGGGCTACAAAGAGCTTCTGAAAACACTTTTGGAGTACCACATCCACTTCATAAAGAGACTCTCACGCGAAGGGTATGAACAGACCTTTTCGGTTCTTCTGATACCGCTGCCGGGTGCGGATGAAAATAGAATAAGAGAGCTCGTCAAACCTCTTCTGCGGGAGTCCGACAGGCTCTTTTATATCGAAGGGAACCTCATAGCCATGCTTCCCGGAACAGACTGGAACGGGGCACAAAAGGTTCATCGTACTATTCTGGAAGCACTGGGAGAGCCTCTTGTAGAAGATTGCGTAGTGGAGTATCCCACAGACGGAAACGACGCCTTCAAACTTATAAGCAGTCTCTACGCCCGTTTGGAAGAGATAAAAACCAAAAGCTGAAACCCTCAGCGGGGTATTACCCGGCCGTTTACCACCGAAACCCTCCCTTCGAGCTCCGCCTCAAATAGATGTTCGCCGAACTTCTCCAGCACCTCTTCGTAGGTAGGGTGTCTTGAGCAGAAATCGATAAACTCCTCTTTTTCCCTGTTTGAATCTCCATCCGCAAAGAGTGCCGTGAACTCATCGATATCGTAGATAACTTCGGCCGCCCCCTCTTTAAGCAAGGCGTTCGTTCCGTCGCTGTCGCCGATTCTATGCGGCAGAACATAGATCTTTTTGCCCATCTTTCTGGCAAACTCCACGCTGCGCATTGAGCCACTCCCCTTTTGCGCCTCGGCAACCACCAGCACCTCCGATAGCGCTACAACAATCTCGTTACGCGCTACAAAACTCCATGGAGTCGCCCTGAACCCGGGTTCGAACTGGCTTATCAGCAGCCCCTCCGCAGAGATCTGCTCCAAAAGCTTGGCGTTTACGGCCGGATATCGCAGATCGATCCCGCAAGGAAGCACGGCGATAGTGTTTGCCGCCCCGGCTCCGCGGTGGGCAGCGGCATCGATACCCATCGCACCTCCGCTTACGACGGCTACACCGTATCCGGCAAGTGCTGATGCAATACGATGGGCAGCAGCGGATGCGTACTGCGTAGGCCTTCTGCTCCCTACGATGGAGACCCTCCTGCGCTCCAGCAATGCCGTACTGCCGCTGATATAGAGCCGCTCCGGATACCTGCGCATCGACTCCAGTTCCGGAATACGCCCCTGAATGGGCTTCATGGCTCTTCCGCCCTCATACACCCGGCTCCCTTCACAGCACCGACCTCCACAGTAGATAGGCGGTCACCGAAACGACAACCACACCGATAAGGTCTATAAAAAAACCGAACGCAGCCATACTCTTTACCTTTATGATACGCGAACTCATGATGATGGCATTGGGCGGGGTCGCTATAGGAAGCATGAAGGCGTAGCTGGCCGCTACAGTGGAAACCATGAGGATCAGAACCGTAACGGGATTCTCAACACCGTAAAGCTGGGCCATGACCGGCAGTGCTATGGATGTAAGAGCCGTATTGCTGGTGATTTCGGTAGAAAAACTTATTACGAGCGCCACTACCGCGAGCGTCATCCACAACGGCAGCGAGTGTACAAACTCCAGTTTCATTGCTATCGCTTCGGCAAGATGGGTAGATCCGAAAGCGGCGGCTATACTGAAACCTGCCCCGAACAGAAAGATGATTTCATAGGGGATGGCCCTGCTGTCTTCCCACTCCAGAAGGCCGACTCCCGGTAGAAAGAGGATGAGCCCGGCCGCAAGCAGAAGCCCCTTCTCATTAAGTCCCAAGCCCGGATACCACGGTTTTATCGGTGTATTCAGAATCAGAAGAAGGGAGAGCCCTCCAAGGATCGCCATAAGCTTCTTCTGCTCTTTCGTAAAAGGCTCCGAACTCTCCGGTGGCTCACCGATCTTCTCATCTTCGACACCCAGACTGAGAATCCAGGGTATTATAAGCAGCATTGTACCGACTACCGGAGCGGTCATGCCCATCCAGCCGGTAAAGGTGGGCGCCTGTACCCCTATCGTATCGAGGTATCCGAGCAGCAGCAGGTTCGGAGCCGTGCCTATGGGGGTAAGAATTCCCCCCACACTAGCCCCGTAGGCTATTGCAAGCAGGATTCTTATTTTAAGCCTCATATTTTCAGTGAGAAAAAGGGCTATCGGCATCAGCATCAAGGTAATCGTAGTGTTCGAAAGGATGGAACTCAGAAGTGCCGAAACTATCGCCATTGCATAGATAATTCCGCGCGGGGTATGCGGAAAGATACGCAGAAGCCTGTTCGATATCTGCGTATGTAGCCTACTCTTCTGCATCGCTATGGCGAGCATGAAGCCGCCCAGGAAGAGGAAAATTATCGACTTCGCATAGTTCGGGGTAACGGCTTTTAGCTCTATGATGCCGAAAGCGGGAAACAGAAGTATAGGCAGAAGCGAAACCACGCCGAGGGGAAGTGCATTGTTCGTCCACATCACCACAAGAAAGGTTACGATACCCAAAAGTTCCGCCTGTTGCAGAGTAAAGATGGAGGCGGCCGCAAATCCGACCGCCAGGCTCACAAGAAGTGCCGCCGCTATCCTCTTCATCGCTCCTCCTTTTAACGTATCACAGAGTATAGTTCATCCATGTAGACCACATCGACACCTCTTAAAATATCTCCGGATTTCGCCAGCGCCTTCAGTGTAGTGGTATGGGGATGGCCTATAGCTATGGCATATCCGTGAGCCTTTGCAATCCGGACCGCCTTCTTCAACTGGTTGCGAATATAGCCTATATCGGGCCTGTTGTCCAGGAAGATGTCCCGCCCTACATAGGGATCTTCATTCAGTTTCGCTATTTCCGGAACGACGGTTTTCGGAGTGGTTCTGCTATCTATGAATGTAAAACCGTAACGTTTTGCAAGCGGGTAGAACTTCGCCATAGATTCGGCATCCGCCGTAAATTTGCTGCCTGTATGGTTGTTGATGAATTTCGCGTTCGGAAACCAGCGACGGAGCTTTCTGAGTCTCAGATCGATCTGAGATTCGGAGCTCTCCAGTGTGAGTGTCTCTTTTTCGGCATGGTTGTAGCTTAGAGCCTCCATGGGCAGATGTATCATATAGTGGCGCAGGGATTTCGCAAACTTAGGAGTGTTAGGGTGCCTTGGAGTCGGCGGAAATATCGAGGGGGTGATTTTCCAGGGAAGGTTTTTTATCTCTTTAAGCTGGCTGGGGAACGCGACATCGTCGATGATGATCGCCAGCTTCGGACGCGCCAGCTCCACCTCTTTTTTTGCTGTAGGTTTTACGGCCGAAACCTCTCCGCCGGCCGAGGCGTAGTCTCTTATTTCGGAAGGCTCCTCTCTGCCCGCAGCGGTTTTTGTGGCGGAAGCCGGTTTGACGCTCTTGAGCCTGTCGCGTAGCTTCTGTATATCGCTTCTGTAGTTTCCGAGCCTCTTTTCGTAACTCTTTGCCGTATGCTCTTTACCCGCCTCGTAACCTATCCACCCCGCAAGTCCCATCAATATGGCGATAATGACAAATAGGACTGCCCCTGCAAGAAGGTTGTTTACAAAGCGGCCAGATCGACCGCCTTTTTTGCCTCTCTTCAAAGAAGCCGAAGGTTTACGTGCGGGATGTTTTCTTTTCGCCATATCGGATAGGAGCGGGTCAGCGCCCTATAGGGCTCGACCCGAAAGACTCAGTTGGTCTCTTGATCTACGATCTTGTTGGCCTTGATCCAAGGCATCATGGCCCGTAGTCGTCGTCCGGTAACCTCTACCGGATGGTTGCGGAGATTGTTTCGCTCAGCATTCATGCGCGGATATCCAGCCTGCCCTTCGAGAATGAAGTCTTTGGCGAACTTGCCGTTCTGTATCTCTTTGAGAATCTCTCTCATCGCTTGGCGGCTCGATTCGTTTATAACCCTCGGACCGCTGACCATATCACCGTATTCGGCGGTATTGGAGATGGAGTAGCGCATATCCGCGATACCTCCCTCGAAGATCAGGTCCACTATGAGCTTCATTTCGTGAAGGCATTCGAAATATGCCATCTCCTCAGGATAACCGGCCTCCACGAGTGTCTCGAATCCGGCCTGAATAAGAGCGCTCACGCCGCCGCACAGAACGGCCTGCTCACCGAAAAGGTCCGTCTCGGTCTCATCTTTGAATGTGGTCTCTATGATTCCGGTACGGCCGCCGCCTATTGCCGAGGCGTAAGAGAGTGCGAGCGCTTTGGTATTCCCGCTCGGATCTTTTTCTACCGCGATGAGATCCGGGATTCCTCCCCCTTTTACAAACTCACTGCGGACCGTATGGCCGGGGGCTTTCGGAGCGACCATCATGACGTTTATGTCATCGGCCGGCTGGATTCGTCCGTAGTGTATGTTGAATCCATGGCCGAAGGCTATGGTGGCACCGCTTTTGAGATTGGGGGCGATCTGCGTTTTGTATATCTCCGCCTGCGTCTCGTCCGGAAGAAGAATCATGACGACATCCGCTTCGGCTGCCGCATCGGCCACCTCCATAACCCTGAAGCCTTTCGCTTCGGCCTTCTTCCAGCTGCTGCCGCCTCTGCGCAGACCGACGACAACCTCCACTCCGCTGTCACGAAGGTTTTCAGCATGAGCGTGGCCCTGGCTGCCGAATCCGATCATCGCCACCTTTTTGGACCTAATGATCGAGATATCGCAATCTTTGTCGTAATAGACATTCAATGCCATTGTTCTATCCTTTGGAGAAAATTTGGGTGATTATATTGAAACAGGACTTTGAAGCATATAAATCATCTTTTTGAACTCCCTTTTCTAAAATAGTGCAACAATTTTGCAAAATGACGATATATAGATTTACCATACATTAATTTATGCTGCGCATAAAGATGCGTCGTGTACAACAAGAAAATCAAAAGTTTTCCGCTGAAAGGTCTACCGCTCATGCTAAAAAATTTTACAATAAAAAACCGGCTCATCATTCTCAGCCTGATTGCGATAATCACCATCACACTCTATGCGCTGAAGGTATTGCACACGGACTACAACAGATATCTGGACGCCTCGACGACGATAAAAGGGACGGAGCTCTCCGTCAAGCTAAGCGACATGCTCCACGAGTTCCAGAAAGAGAGGGGTGCAAGTGCAGGGTTTTTGAGCTCTAAAGGCAAAAAGTTCAAAGATACCCTGACGAAACAGAGAGAAGTTACGGACAAGAAGATATCCGACTACAGAAGATATATAGAGAGTAATGACGACGAGTTTGCGGCCGAGGCCGAAAAGTCCATAGACCTCTCCGGATTGCAGGATATGAGAAAAAGTGTCGATTCCATGTCGGTCAGTACGAAAGAGGCGGTCGATTACTATACGGCCCTAAACAGATCCATCATCGATACTATCGGAAAACTCTCTACACGTGTCGCCGACCCGGAGCTAAAGAACCTGATGAACTCCCTTCTTCTTTTCATAAGCGGAAAGGAGCGGGCCGGAATCGAGCGGGCGGTTTTGTCCGGGGCCTTCTCAAAAGATAGATTCGACAAATTCCTATACTCCAAATTCATCTCAGTCCTCGCCCAGCAGAAAGCCTTTTTCCACCTCTTCGAGGTGACCGCCAACGACAAATTGAAAAAGTACTACGAAAAGATAAAAGCACAACCCGCCTTTTTGGAAGTGGAGAGGATGAGAAGTATCGCACAAAGCAAAAGAAAAGAGTTCGGGATAGACGCTTCGTACTGGTTCAAAACCATCACAAAGAAGATAAACGGCCTGAAAGAGACGGAAAATTTCATCCAGAAGCAGATACTTGAGAAATCGAACGATGCTAAAAACGGTGCACTGGCAGAGCTGCTGTTTCTGACTATTCTGTCGCTGTTTACACTTGCAGCCATCGGGTATATCTCAAGAAGCGTGACAAAATCGATCATAAGCTCTATAGAGCGCCTAAGAAGCCTGATAGAGCAGATCAACAGAGGCGACCTCTCGGTGGAGGTAGAGCGCAGGAATGTAAGCCGAAACGAGATGGATGTGATCACGAAACTTATCGACTCCATGGTATCGACCGTTAGAGAGCTAACCGGTCGCATAAACCGCTCAGTCGATATGGCGGCCAGGGGCGATTTCAGCCAGAAGCTCAGTGACGAAAATATGGAAGGTGACTTCGCAACCGCCATACATATGGTACAAAACGGAATCGTAGCGATGGAGGATTCACACAAAAAGCAGCAGATTATAAATTTCGCCTCGAAACTCCACTCCATAGGAGATGTCGGAGAAGGGCTCTCACTGATGCAGCACGAAATCTCGAAACTCATAGAGGACCTGGGGCATATTCTTAAAACCACAGGAAACACCAGTGAGCAGTCTTCTCGAAGCATAGAGACCCTGGAAGATATTCTCCAAAAACTTCAATCACTCGTTATGCAGATCAACGACTCCAACAGCTCCATCGAACGCCTGAATACGATGAGCAACGAGATTACATCGGTAGTGGACCTCATCAAGGATATTGCCGATCAGACGAACCTGCTGGCACTAAATGCCGCGATAGAAGCCGCCCGGGCAGGAGAGCACGGCCGCGGTTTTGCGGTAGTTGCAGATGAAGTCAGAAAACTCGCCGAACGTACTCAGAAAGCCACCAGCGAAATCAACGTATCGATAAATACGATGAAACAGGAGTCGGGCTCGATAATGGAAAAATCGGAGACAATGACGAAAGTTGCGGGAGTTGTATCTGAATCGGTGGCAGAATTCAAAGATATGATGCATAGACTCGACTCGGATGCGAAAGAGATGTCGGAACTCATAGAGGAGATGGGGGACCAGGTTTTCGTCATTCGTACAAAAATCGACCACATTATATTTAAATCGAACGGCTACAACGCCATGGTCGAAGCCAAAAGCGATCTAAACCTCGACGACTACAGCAGCTGCAGACTCACTAAATGGTACACATCCGAAGGGAAAAAACGGTTCGGTTCGACGGCAAGCTACCAGAAGCTGCAGGCCCCGCACAGAACGTTCCACGATCTGATCCTGCAAAATCTGCAGTTCATAAAAGGAGGGGATCACCGCCTGGAGCAGGAGGAGAGAATCATAGAAAATTTCGTCCACGTAGAGGAGGCTGGCAGAGAGCTTTTCATGCTGCTTGACAGCATGAGAGAGGAGATTCACTCAACCAAGAGGCGAAACCGTGCCAAAAGCGTTTCAGTCTCGGGAGGTACCGCATAGCTCTGTATCTTCCGATAAATACGTCCGTAAGTATCCATGGTGTAAAATATTACCGCACCAACCAATAGACTGAAACTTTTGATGCAGTGATTTCGTTCGTAATCGAGGCGTATTTTCGCAGTACTCGCCAAAGCGAATTCAAGAAAATCCAACGCTGAGCAGGGTTAAAGCACAGCATCAAAATTCAACCTATTGGTCGGTGCGGCAACAATTAACTTCCAAAACTTCGGAGTCTAAGCCATGGTCGAAAAAATTTTGAAAAAAATCAAGTCGCTTCCGCCGCTGCCCGAGAGTGTCAGCAAAGTCAGGCAGATATGCAACGATCCGGAAGGAACCGTCAAAGAGCTCATTCCGGTCGTAAAACAGGATCCTATGTTCACCGCCGACATTCTCAAAGCCGCGAACTCCCCCCTCTACGGTTTCAGCCAACAGATCACATCGATAGATCAAGCCGTAGCACTCTTCGGCATGGGAACCATACAGGGTTTCGCCATATCCTATACGGTTAGAAAAAGCTTCCCCGCAACCCTCTCTCCATACGGCGTGGAAGCAGCGCACCTGATGGAGGTTTCTACCTTGCAGAACGCACTGGCACTGCAGTGGGGTAAAAGCCAGGTCTCTACCAAAAGAGACGAGATGATTACACTATCTCTGCTTATGGAACTCGGCAAATTGGTCGCTTCGATCACCCTTGAAGAAGAGGGAAAGGAGGACGCTTTCAAAGCAAAGATAGCAGAAGCAAAGACACTGGAAGAGATAGCCGAAACGGAGAAGAGATTTCTAGATATAACAAGCGAATGGATCGCCGCACTCATGTTCAAACACTGGAAATTTCACGAGAGCATGATTTCTATGATGCGATTTCTTTACACTCCTGAAGATGCCCCGGAACAGCTGCGCCTCCAAACCGAAATTCTGAGCGTTGTAAAAGAGGCAGTTCCGTTTTTGAAACCGCTGTGCGAGGAGTGTGTCCAGTCTGCATATGAAAAAGCGGACAGATACGGGCTTCAAGCGCAGACACTTAACGATGCGATCGAGAAAATCAGGTAAATGAGGGCATTTCTTACCCAAATTGCGAAAGGTGCCTACAGGAGCGATATCGAAAAGAGGTTTATTCCGCTTCTTGAAGAGCTGATACGCGAACATATCGTAAAAGAGAGTGGCAAAACCGTAAAGCTGAATGAGAGATACCGTGCCGGTACCATAGATCTCTTGCCCTCCGGTACGGCCTTTGTGGAGATAATAGGAGCCAAAGGTAGAGATCTTCTCGTAGAGCCCAAAAATCTTCACGGTGCGAAAAACGGAGACTACGTCATAGTCCGCCGTCTCTTCGGTAAAGCCGGCAGACCGTCGGCTAAAGTGGTAAAGATCGCACAACCCGCTTTCGTCTACTCGGTGGGCTACATAAAGCTTACCGAATCGGGCCCGATTCCCTTTCACATAAAGACCGACCTGCCAATGGAGCTCAAAAGCTCCACAGAAGAGCTGGAAACCGATACCATTTTCCAGGTCGACAACAGAACCTCCAAGATCACCGTAATACTCGGCTCTTTGAAAGATCCAAAAGTCGATGAAAAGATCTCCCTGGCCATTTTCGACAAGCAGGAGAGCTTCAGCGAGGAGGCCGAAGCGGAAGCGAGGAGCTGGGGAGACGATGTGGACGCCTCTTTATACCCGGAGCGCACGGATCTGCGTCACCTTCCGTTCTGCACAATCGACCCGGTGGATGCGAAAGATTTCGACGATGCAATTTTCTGGGACGACAAACGGGGCATCCTCTATGTCGCCATTGCGGACGTAAGCAGCTACGTAACGGAAGATAGCGCCATCGACAAGGA
This sequence comes from Hydrogenimonas sp., assembly GCA_015490295.1. Lineage (GTDB taxonomy): Bacteria > Campylobacterota > Campylobacteria > Campylobacterales > Hydrogenimonadaceae > Hydrogenimonas. The sequence goes on from WFYC01000022.1 coordinate 22,286, forward strand.
GGCTAAAAAGAGAGGCTTCTCTATCTACTTTCCGCACAAATCGATACCGATGCTGCCGAGAGCCTTGAGTGAAAACATATGCTCTTTGAAGCCGGATGTCGACAGGCTGGCGTATGTCTGCCGCATGGAGCTGGACAAAGATAGTCTCGAAGTGAAAAAGCACAGCTTCTTCGAAGCCGTTATCCGCTCGAAACGTCGCTACAACTACGACGAGATAGACGGCTGGTTCAAAAAGGGTCTTAAGGAGTGCCCGCAAGAAGAGAAGCAGACACTTCCATTCATATTCGAACTGAAAAAAGTGACCGACAGACTGCGTCAAAAGCGTCTCAAAAAAGGTTACGACTTCCGATCCACCGAGGTTCGCATGGAGCTGGACGAAGAGCAGAACCTCCTCTCTACACGCATAGAAGAGTCGACCCCCTCCCACCGGCTCATAGAGGAGTGCATGCTGCTTGCGAACAAGGCGGCGGCGGAGCATTTCGACTATGGACTCTTCAGGGTCCACGAACCGCCCGCACCGAAGCGCATAGAGAAGCTGGTGGACGAACTGGGAAAAATAGGGATCTATACCGAAGAGAGCATAGAGGATTTCCACTCACTGGTACTCTCTCTTCAGAAAGAGGCCCGCAAAATGGATATTGAGCCGTATGTGGATCAGCTAATAATACAGACCCAGAAACAGGCGAGCTACAGTGCCGAAAACTTGGGACACTTCGGTCTCGGTTTCGAACGATACACACACTTTACCTCCCCTATCCGACGCTACTCGGATCTGACGGTACACCGTCTTTTGAAAACCCTGCAGTCAGGAGACGAGAGCAAAAGAGAGTATCTGCTCAGGAACATAGAGCCGCTCTGCATAAAGATAAGCGAACTGGAACGTGAAGCGACACGTGTGGAGTGGGATTTTATGGCGCGTAAATATGCAAGGTGGGCTCAGTCGCACAACGAAGAGACTCTTCACGCGGTCGTCGTCGAAGCCGCACAGATTCCGGCCGCCACTACCGATGCGCCGATTGTCGGAATGAGGCTCTTTTGCGACAAGAGCGACCTGCTGCTATTCGACAAGATAGAGGCGAAAGTGAACATCGTACACCTCCCGCAGGCGAAGATATTCGTGCTTGTCGAACAGACAAAACATCTGCTCGAGGAGAAGTGAAAAAGATGTACAAACGCGATTTCGACATGCTGCTCGAGCGAAGAGAGATACCCAAGTCCGTAATGCTCTACGGCGACAACGACTACTACATAGACGAATCGATAGAGCGCATAGTGGAGTTAACAGGAGCCGAAGAGACAATACTCAAGCTCTACTTCGACGAGTACGATTTCCAGAGCGCAAAAAACTATCTGGGGCAGAGCTCACTGTTTGGGGATGTGAACCTTCTTCTAATCAAAAGCGACAGAAAAATTCCCAAAAAGGAGCTCTCGCAGCTGATAGAGCTTGCGGCAAGAAACGACAACAGCTATTTCGTATACGCATACACAGGAAGCGATTTCAAAACTATGACTTCAAGCTTCTCTTCGAAATCGGATGCACAGCATATACGCTTCTTCCCGCCGAAGTTGAACGAAGCCGTTTCGATCGTGCAGCAAAAGGCTGCGCAGATGGGGGTCGAAATAGACCGCTATGGCGTAGAACATCTGCTGAACGCTCTCGGTCTGAACCTCTCGATGGCCGTCAACGAACTGAAGAAGCTCTCTATACTTTTGGGGCCTGTAGGTATCAAAGAAATAGATGAACATATCTTTTCACTGGTTCCGGTGGCGATGGAGAACTTTCTGGTTACACTCTTCTCCAAAAAGGGGCTCGACGACCTTTTGAAGCAGATAAACCAGCTGGGCGAAGACGAATTCGCCATATTGCGTGCCGTCGAATACTTCATCTCTCAGCTTTTTCTGTTCCATGCCCATATCAAGCTATTCGGAACGGCCGACTCCGGTGCCGTTTTGGGGTATCGTCTTCCAAAGACGCTCGAACTGCAGAGAGCGCAGCTCGCAGCGAGGATTTCGACCGAACGATTCGAAAATATATTCGACACGCTTGCGGAGGGGGAGATAGCAATAAAGACAGCCGGCGGATCGTCACAGAAAGAGACCATCCTGCTTTCGACTTTAATAAAAATTAAATCTTTCTTAGGGTAAAATCGCGATGCTCTTTGCTCTTTCTTTTCGAATCCGATCGAAAAGAGAAAACCACAAGGGCTAATACCACAAGGAGATCATCCAAATGAGAAGACACTACGAAACTCTCTTCGTCGTCAAACCGACACTGACAGAAGAGGAGATCAAAGGACAGATCGAAGGGGTCAAGTCGATCCTGGAGAAGAACGGTGCCGAAATTGCCGCAACCTTCGACTGGGGAATGCGGAAACTGGCTTACGAAATAGAGAAGAACCCCCGCGGATACTACTATGTAATCTACTATACCGCTCCAAGCAGTCTGATAAAAGAGCTTGAGAGAAACTTCCGCTACAATGAAGAGATTATCCGCTATCTGAACGTAAAATATGAAAACAAAAAAGAGATCAACGCATGGCAGAATCTCGTAAACAAAGCGGGTGCGGCGAGTGCGAAAAAAGAGGAAGCCGCCAAGCCGGCCGAAACAGCAGGCGAGTCTGCGTAAAAATTTTAAGGCCATTCGATGTTCAACAAGGTAATCCTGATCGGGAATCTGACACGTGATGTAGAGCTGCGCTATCTTCCCAGCGGCCAAGCGCTCGCAAAATGCGGCATAGCGACCAACCGACGATACAAAGATGCCAGCGGAGCGCAAAAAGATGAGACGATGTTTATCGACTTCACCGTCTGGGGCCGCTCCGCGGAAGTTGCGAACCAGTACCTGCACAAGGGAAGCCGGGTACTTCTGGAGGGACGTCTCACTCTCGAGCAGTGGACCGATCAGAACGGTCAGAAAAGAAGCCGCCACTCCATAACGGTAGAGAACCTCAAGATGCTCGACCGCAAGGGCGAGAACGAGGCTCCAGTACAGGGAGGATACGGCGAACCGGCGCCGAGCAGCCAGCCGTCACAGCCTGCCTATACGGCTCCACAGAAGCAGCAGCCGTCTCAGGAACTGCCTAGTATTGACATCGATGAAGACGATATACCGTTTTAGCATAGAGCCGAAACACATATAGAAGAATAAGAAAAAGGATAGAAGATGGCAGAAAGAAGAAAATACTCGAAAAGATACTGCAAATATTGCGAAGCGAAGGTCGAATTTATCGACTACAAAGATATAAACAGCATAAAAGCCTCTCTTTCGGAGCGCTACAAGATAATGCCCCGCCGCCTTACAGGTAACTGCAAGCGCCACCAGGAGATGGTTGAAAAGGCGATCAAGCGGGCACGCGCGGCGGCACTCGTACCGTATATTGTCGACCACAAACGCGTTATCGCAAACCCTTTCGAAGAGATAAAATAACACTCAAGCCGCTCGCAATTTTCGGAGCGGCTCCCTTTTAAACCACCTTTTAGGTTTCATAGCACTATCTGCAATTTATATTCAACTTATACAACTGTCGTAAGAACTCTATAGTATAATTTTACATATCCCGTTACGAAAAGATTTCCAGTGAAAAGTGCTGCCCTGATCGTTCTGTTCCTCATCGCCGTTTTGGTTCTGTGGCGTCTCAACGGCACAAAAAAACCTCCGCTGACATTCAGCGGGCGAACGCTGCATCTTCACGGCGGCGCCTGCTCGATAGAGCTCCCTTCACTGGGCAGCGAAGAGGAGCTCGTAGATCTACTCGATATCTCGAGACACTTCCTGAAACTCCCAAACGGTGCAAAAATAATCTACGAAAGTGTGGATTTTCCGGCAACTTACGATTTCTCACTGCCACCAGATGCGATTGTATCAAAAATTTTCGGATTTATCCGCTTCAGTGTCGATACCGAAACTCGACATATAGTGCTCATAAAGGGAGAAGATTCGGAAGACATAGCCTTCAATATGCTGGCTGTACCGGAGATGGCACACAGGCTTGAAATGATCTACCCTCTTGATGAAGAGACGGCGAATATCTTTGCGGAGTGCCTTGTAAAAGGTGTCAAAAAAGGGTTTCCAAATCCGTCAGTTACGGCAGATATAGATATCCAACCCGACTGGAGCGAAAGTGAAATCGTAAAGCAGAATATGATAGAAAAAGATATGTAGACTCTCTACCCTCTTTTTCGAAATAGCAGCACCTCTTTGTCCGGCTCGTCACCGCCGTAAAGTGCCATGGGATAGACCTGCAGAAGCTCCAGAGGGCTCGAAGCGGCAATATCTTCCACCTGGTGATAGTACTGCAGCACACTATCCTCTTCACGTCTGTAACATCCACCCTCCTCTTCACTGAAATAGTCTATGGATGTCTCGAGACGGCCATCCAGAAAGAGAGACTCCAAAACTACAATACCCTTTTTTGAGCGTTTCACAAGAGCCCCCTGCGAAACCTCCTCGAAGCCGTAGAGCGTATTGATGTCGGCGACAAATATACCGCCCGGCTCCAGCAGATTTTCGACACACCCCATAAAACGGCGCAGCTCTACGCTATTCAGATAGTTCAAAACATCAAATACCGCTGTAGCCGCATCGAATCTCCCGTTCAGATTGCAAATGTCTACAGCTTCGGCTTCGACTCCCCTCTTCCTTGCACGCTCTACCATCGTTTTGCTCAGATCCACCCCCAAAGCTCTCTTTAAAGATAGGCTCTCTTGCGCATATCGCAGAAATTTTCCGCTACCGCACCCAATGTCCAGAAGCGACTCGGGCCTCCACGACGCGGTTATTTCTACAAAGAGCCTATAGAGGCTCTCTATCTCCTCTTCGAATCCGAGAAGAGGTTCCACTTTGGCATAGAGCTCAAGCCCCACGTACTACCTTTTCCATCTCTGTGTAGAGCTCCATTATCTCACCTTTTTTCGCCAAAAAACTCTGTTTGTTGGCAATCAGGTGCGCGGACGACTCCATAATCGTCTCCGCCACCTTCAGGCCGTTCTCCTTCATGGTGGTTCCGGTCTCCACTATATCCACTATCGCGTCCGCAAGCCCTACAAGCGGAGCCAGTTCGATGGAGCCGTATAGTTTGATGACCTCGACCCCCATTGCCTTTTTACTGAAGTAGTTTCGCGTTATGTTGACCATTTTGGACGCCACTTTCATATGCGGCCTGCTCCAGTCGATCTCATCTTCGTTTCTGATTCCCACGGCCACCTTGCATCTGCCTATACCAAGATCGAGAAGCCTGACAATATCGAGCCCCTGCTCCTCTATCACATCCAGCCCCACAACCCCTATATCGGCAGCCTGATGCGCCACGTAGGTCGGAACATCCTGGTTGCGCACCAGAAGAAAGCGGAAATCTCCCATTTCGAGTATCAGCTTTCTGGACTCGAACTTGAAGTTTCGCTCGAATATTGTCTCGAAAATCTCCAGAGTCTCATCGGCAATCCGCCCTTTCGGCAAAGCAACGGTCAACATCTATTTTCCTTTATCATTTTTTCCATTCCCCTGAAAACAAGCAGTTCATCTACTGTGGCTTCGGGAAAAAGAGGTGCAAAAAAGCGTGCATCCCCACCCGTTATCGTAACCGGCAACTTATCGGCGTAACTCTCCACAAGCCTCTTTACAGGATCCAAAACCGCAAAACTGACGGCACTTTCAGTATCCTGAGGAAGTCGGGACAGATCCACATCGGGGTCTATATCGACAGCCAGCCTGGGAGATATCCCGGCATATGCTTTGGTGAAAGAGGCGATTCCGGGCCAGATCCACCCACCCTTATGTATCCCTTTTTGTACAACATCGACGGTTACGGCACTTCCTGCATCTATTGCAACACCGTCGTAGAGCGCAAGACACGCGGCCTGCCTGTCTACACCGAGGCCGCGGTAGTCGCTTTTCAACATTCCCGTTCCGTCCAGTTCTATCCATCCGGGGGCCTCTTCGGCTATTTCGGCACGCATCTTCTCGTTTACACAGATAAAGTATACACTCCGATCTCTATAGCGCTTCAGACCTTCGCCGAAACCGAAATGCAAAAGAGTCCCGTTCTCCAGGAAGTGCATTCGGCTGTTTCCGACATCGCACAAAATCATAAGGCGATTACCTTCCACCCCTCCGACTCCAGAAACCGCTTCGCCTTCGAACAGATAGGGGCTTCCACAATAGCGAAATTGAGCAGTATCGAGTAGCCGTAGTAGCCCTCTATCATAGATTTCAGTTCAAGCCACTCTTTTACATCTTTTAACAACACCCTGCTTCGCCTCTTGACGACAAAGACGAGCAGATACCTATTCTGTTCATCGAGCCCATGATAGACAGAGACTCTTTTCCGGCTGCCGACTCTTTTCAAAGAGAAAGGTTCGAAACGCCTGAAAATGTATCCCCTCTCCAGAAGGGGGGCTAAAACACTCTTCATCATCCGTCACTCCCGATGGAGCTTGAAGTAGTAACGATCGTAATAGAGCCTATCTTTGGTAGCGAAAAACCAGCTCTCTATTCTGTCCGGAATCTTGAAGACGTGTGAACTCGAAAGATCGGTATCTGTCGCGATAATATACCCCTCCCTCTCGATCAGGTATATAAAATCGCCGTATATGGCACCGACGAAATGGGCGAAAGGGAACTTTTCGCTGTTCAGAATCTTCAGCTCGCTGTCGCAGTGATACACCTTACCCTCTTTGGAGAGAATATAGATTCCCTCTTTCATGAATAGAACATCGCTGATCTCCATATCCAGCGCATCCATCAGCTTCGGGCTGACAGAGATGATACGGTGCGGAGTAGCGGCCACAAGGCGGTCTCCTGCTACATCGAGAAAAATAACATTGTTGAACTCTTCCCCTTTTCCGACAATTATTTCACGGACCCTCGCACCGTCCTGCGCTGCAAGTATCACCAGTTTTCCGTCGAGCGTGGGTATGAGAATGAGATTTTCCAACATCATCGGAGAGGCTATGCGGATGTCGGCGGTCATGGCAGTGTCGGACTCATATTTGGCAACAATACTATTTTTGCCGTAGTCGTAGATACCGTAGCTGTTTCCCTCGATCAAAAATGCGATCTTCTCGCTGCCCGGAATGAACATGGCCGCCAGCACTCTTCTGGGAAGATCGATTTCAATGCTCTCTTTTGTCTCTTTATTGTAGATGATATTGGGTTTGCAGTCACCGGTGGCGACAACCAGGTCACCGCTTTGTGCTATAAACCGGTAACCTTCCGGGAGATGGTATTTCTGTATGCCTTCGGAAGTAATCACACCGCCGTTTTCGAGTGTCGCACTGCGATACCCAACCTCTACCATAGGTGCCGGCAGCTCTCCGTCATATACGACGGTTCCGTCGATTTTGGAGGGTTCATAATAGTTCTTCTCACTGCATCCGCCGGCCATAAAGGCGAAAACCACAAGAACGAGTATATAGAAGGAGCTTCGGATCATTCGCCGCCTTTTTTACTCTTTGCCACTCCATAATGTTCCAGCATGTCGGCCACCGCTTTGAGCGGCGAATCCGCCTCTATCATCGCAAGGCGCTGTGCACCCTCCGCAACTTTCCCATCTTTCATAAGAAGGTACGCTTCATCAAAAAGGGCGAAATCCCTAAGAAGCGCTCCGCTTCGCATCCTGTAGCTCTTCAACCTTTCGGCATCTTCGTTCCATGTTCCCAGATGGTATGCGGCTAGATCGGAGACGACCGGATCTTTGCTGCCGCTCAACGACTCGAGACTCTTTATATCTCCGCTTCCCGCAGCCTTTTTGAGCAGAAAGAGTTCAGCCAGCTGCGGATCGTTCTCTTTCAACAGCTTCAGTGCGGATGCGTCGTCGGGACTCTTCTCAAGCGTGAGCATGGCCCTGTTTGCAGCCTCCAGTCTCTTCTGCTTGTAGTACTCCATACCCATATACCCGACAGCGCCCAAAAAGAATATCGCAGCAAGGGCTATTATCGCAACTCTGTTCTTCTTGTAGAAACGCTCTATCTTGATCAGTCCGGCAAGCAGCTTCTCGTCCTGCGTCAGTTCATCTTTGGCATAGTCTATCTGCTCTTTGATACTCACTCCAACTCCTGCATGAACGGGGCTCCGGTGCGGCAGGTATGAACTCTGCAATACTCCGGCACGTTAGAGCCGCCCTTAATTTTTTGTGTGCTATCATATCAAAAGATTTGTTAAAAAAGAGAAGGGTTGAAATAATGAAATTTGACGACGCCATGCTGCAAAAACTCGAAAAGCTCTCGATGCTCAAAATCGAAGAGGGCAGACGCGCGGAGATGATCGAAGAGCTCGAAAAGATCGTAGGTTTCGTGGATATTCTGGCAGAACTCGATACTGAGGGGCTGGACCCATCGTTCAGCACGCTCGAAGGGGGAACACCTATGCGCGAAGATATACCGAAAGAGGACCCCGAAATCAGAGAGACGATACTCAAAAACGCTCCCGATGCGAAAGATGACTATTTCGTAGTTCCAAGCATCATCGAATAACCGTACTTCAATGAAACTTTATGGCATCAAAAACTGCGACTCGGTAAAAAAGGCGGTAAAATTTTTAAGAAGTCGTAACATCGATTTTGAAACGGTCGATTTTAAATTGAGATCCGTCGGATGCGAAACCGTCGACCGTTGGCTTCGACAGATCCCTGTAGATACCCTTTTCAACAGCCGCGGCACGACATACCGTAAACTCGGGTTGAAAAAAGCGGATCTGGACGAAAAGGGTAAGCGCGAGTGGCTCTGCAGGGAGAATATGCTGATCAAACGGCCGGTGATAGAGTGTGATGACGGAAAGATCATCGTCGGATTCGATGAAGAACTCTACAAGGAAATTTTCAATGAGCAACATAACCCTTGATATAAGGAAGCTTCTTAAAAACGTCGTCGCATATAAAGCGAGCGACCTTCACCTCGTCAGCCGCAGCGAACCGCAGATCCGCATCGACGGCAGACTGGTTCCGCTCAACCTTCCAAAACTGGATGGAGAGGCTATCGAAGAGATGTGCTACTCCATCATCACGGAGAAGCAGAAAAAGAGCTTCGAAGAGCACAAAGAGCTCGACTTCTCCATCCAGATTCCGGAGGTGGGACGTTTCAGGGCGAACTACTACCGCACGATGGATGATGTTGCGGCTGCGTTTCGTGTCATTCCCACCCAGATTCCGAGCATCGACGATCTCGAAGCGCCTCAGATATATAAAAAACTCATCCAGCGTGAAAAGGGACTCATTCTCGTTACCGGTCCTACGGGAAGCGGTAAATCGACCACACTGGCCGCTATGCTGAACGAGATCAACATGACCGAACGCAAACATATAATCACGGTCGAAGATCCGATAGAGTTCGTCCACGAAAACAACCAGTCGCTCTTTTCGCACAGAAACATCGGAACCGACACCGACTCGTTTTCCCATGCGCTCAAATACGCTTTGCGTGAAGACCCTGACGTCATCCTGATCGGTGAGATGCGGGACAAAGAGACGATCGCGGCGGCGCTGACCGCGGCCGAGACCGGACACCTGGTCTTCGGTACGCTCCACACAAATTCGGCCGCACAGACCGTAAACCGTATAATCGACGTATTCAGCGGAGACGAGCAGCCGCAGGTGAGGGCGCAGCTCTCTACATCGCTCGTCGCAGTCATTTCGCAGGCCCTTCTTCCGAAAGTGGGCGGAGGACGTATCGCGGTGCCGGAAATTTTGATCAACAACCCCGCAATATCCAACCTGATACGCGAAGACAAGGTTCACCAGATATACAGCCAGATGCAGCTCGGACAGGGCGAGAGCGGTATGCAGACCCAGACTCAGGTGATGGTGAAACTCGTACAGGGACACATAATAGACAAGAGCGAGGCGCTCAGATTCTCTACCCGCCCGGATGAGCTTATAAAAGCTATCCAGTACATAAGCTGACCGCTCTTTTCGGCACCTCAGCCTGTGCCGAAAAGAGCCCCCTGCCTCCTCATGTCACCTCTTTTTCGTTATTTTTATGGTATTATTGCGCAAATTTTTCAAGGATTTACGCAATGAGCAGATGGAGCAGATCGAGCTGGAGAGATTTTCCGATAAAACAGCAACCCGACTACAAAGATTTGGAGAGCGTAAAGAGAGTCGAAGAGGAGCTCAAGAGCTTCCCTCCGCTGATATTTGCGGAAGAGGCGAGAAACCTGCAAAACAAGCTTGCCAAGGTGAGTGAAGGCGATGCGTTTCTACTTCAGGGCGGCGACTGCGCGGAGAGTTTCAACGCTTTCAACGCCGATACTATCAAAAACCTTTTCAAAGTGATGATGCAGATGGCTGTCGTCATGACATACTCCAGCGGCAAGCCGGTTGTCAAAGTGGGACGCATAGCGGGCCAGTTCGCCAAGCCCAGAAGCTCCGACACCGAAGCCAAAGGGGATATGGAGCTGCCGAGCTACAGGGGAGATATCGTAAACGAAGCCGACTTCGCCCCTGAAGCCAGGGAGGCGAGGCCGGAAAAGCTTATCAAAGCCTACTATCAGTCGGCCGCGACTCTGAACCTGCTGCGGGCATTTTCGCGCGGCGGTATGGCCGATCTTACGAAGGTACACAACTGGAACCTCGATTTTGTAAAAGACAAGGCTCTCGGAAAACGTTACGAAGAGCTTGCGGAAAAGATAACCCAGGCCATGCAGTTCATCGCCGCCTGCGGCATCACGCCCCAAAACACCCCGCAGCTTCATGAAACCGTCCTATACACTTCTCACGAAGCTCTGCTACTCGGTTACGAAGAGGCGCTGACACGCATAGACTCACTTACCGGAAAGTGGTACGACTGCTCAGCGCATATGCTCTGGATAGGAGACCGAACCCGTGATCTGGAAGGTGCTCATATAGAGTTTTTCAGAGGCATAAACAATCCTGTAGGGGTAAAAGTAGGCCCCAGCATGAAAGAGGATGAGCTTATAGCCCTGATAGAGAAACTGAACCCCGAAAACATACCGGGTCGCCTGACTCTCATAGTGCGTATGGGGGCCGACAAAATAGGAGATATCTTCCCGCCGCTTCTAAGACGCGTAAAAGCTGAGGGCAAAAAGATCGTATGGAGCTCCGATCCTATGCACGGCAACACTTTCAAAACCGAAAGCGGTTACAAAACCAGAGAGTTCGACAATATCCTTTCCGAAGTGAAACAGTTCTTCCAGATTCATAACGCGGAAGGTACGGTAGCCGGAGGCATCCACCTCGAGATGACCGGCGAAGATGTCACGGAGTGTACGGGAAGCCAGAGCTGCAATATCACGGTCGACGCACTCGGCAACAGGTACCACACCCAGTGCGACCCGCGTCTCAACGCCAACCAGGCGCTCGAGATGGCATTCATGATCTCCGAGTTTTTCAAAGATATGAAATAGAGCACTCTTGAACCGATTTTCAAGAACCTTTTTCCGCCCTGCAGGAGGCAGGGGAGGAGGTTCCCTCTCCTTCGGCTATACGAATGGAGCTGACCGAAAAAGCCGAATGGAAATAACGCCTTGCGTTCTGTTCTGTTCGGCAGGAGCGAAAAGTCGGGGGAAACTCTCTACACACTCCCATCTTATCGCTTTTTGCAACCCGTACATAACTTTATTTCAGCTTCGATATTTTATAATAAAATATTTTAGGCTGCCTATAAAAACGAACGACAAATAACCCGAAGCGGAGAAATCTATGCCATCACTAGAAAATATCACCGACGTTGTCCAGAAGAGCTGTGAAGAGATAAAAGAGTCTATTGACACCAAAGATACGGAAGCCGTGGATGCGGCGGAAGTGATAAGAAATGTCGTAGAGACGTTTTTCGGCCGGCTAAGAAAATCGGGCTACTCCATATACCTGGACGAATATCTCGAACAGGAGCACGAGAAGAAGTCGAAAAAGTGCATAGACCTGGCCAAAGAGAGCATAGACTCTTTCAAAGAGTCTAATACGAACCTGAAAAATATCACACAGAACCACACCATCGAGATAGAGAATATTGTCGAAGGCAGCGAAGAGATAGATATACCCAAATTCAAAAACCGCATAGAGGCCTTTCAGAGCGACCTGATGAGTGAGCTTCACCGCGCAAACGAGCTTATCAAATCTCTCGAAAACGAGATAGAGGAGCTTCAAAAACAGTCCAACATCGACCCTCTGACCAAGCTCTACAACCGAAAAGCGCTGGAGATAGACGCCAAAGAGATGCTGAAACACTCGAAAGAGAGAAACCTCAATATTGCGGCTCTGATGATAGATGCAGACGACTTCAAAAAGCTCAACGACACCTTCGGCCACCTTGCAGGCGACAAGGTGCTCATACTGCTGGCAAAACTCTTCAAACTCTCGATAAGGGAGTACGACAGAGCCTACAGATACGGTGGTGAGGAGTTTCTCATCATCTTCAACCGTGCAGGGAAAGAGGAGGCGAAAAAAGTTGCCGAACGCATCATGAATGCCGTTAGAAACAACAAACTGATATACAAGGGCAAGACAATTCGGATAACTTTGAGCATGGGTCTCACTTCGCACCAAAAAGGAGATACGCTCGAGAGCCTCATCGAACGTGCGGATGCCGCCGTCTATCAGGCCAAACACGACGGAAAAGACAAGCTGGTGGTGCGCTGATGGATATGAACTGGTTCGATATTGTCACTGCATCATTGATCCTTCTAATAGGAATCAAAGGCATTTTCAACGGCCTGATAAAGGAGCTTGCAGGCCTGATCGGAATAGTTTTGGGTGTATGGATAGCCTCCTTGTTCGCTACGGAGTTCGGAAAGTGGCTCGGAAATTCGTTTCTGCACATAGAGTCGGAGTCGGCTCTGAGCATGATCGGTTTTCTTGTTCTGCTGGCACTCATATGGACAGGCTGCATAATAGCCGGGGTAGTTGTCGCGAAGCTGGTCTCTCTCTCCGGGCTGGGCATCGCGGATAGAGTTCTCGGGTTTCTTTTCGCTTCGGCAAAAGTTTTCATTATAATCGCCGTTATCGTATACGCTCTTTCAAATATCGACCTGATCAGAAAAAACACCAAAAGCTTTACCGGCCCCAGTCTGCTATATCCACTATTCATCAAAGCCGGCAACACGATTGTCCATATAGACACAGACGCACTGGCGGAAAAAGCCGGTGCGGCCGGAAACAGCACCAAACAGCTTATTCAAAACGGCGCCCAAATCGTAAAAAAACAGATCGGATCGCAGGATACAAAGGAAACGGATGAAAAAGAGTAACGAAGTTGAAACATCTCCGTTTATCTCATACGAAACTCTGCTTGCACAGTTCAAGCAGCTCCTGCGCTCGAACAATCTGAAGTTCACTAAGCAGCGCGAAACCATCCTGTATACACTCTACAACCATACCGGACACTTCACCCCCGAAGAGCTCTACCGCCTTATAAAGAGCGAGGAGCCGGAGCTCAATACCGGTATCGCAACTATCTACAGAACACTCTCTCTTCTGGAAAATGCAGGCATCGTAACATCTATCTCCTTCGGAACACAGGGGAAAAAATATGAACTTGGAGTCAAAGCCCATCACGACCACATTATCTGCACAAATTGTGGTAAAATTCTGGAATTTTATGACGAGGCTATAGAGAAGAGGCAGGAGAAAATCGCCGAAGAGTTCGGCTTCATTATGGAAGACCACTCTATGAAGATCTTCGGTATCTGCCCTGAATGCCAGAAAAAATCGGACAAAAACCTCAATAAAAAGGGAACAGAAGATTGATATTTGACAATCAGTACCAAAAGCAACGCATCGAAAAAGCGGATGCCCTCAGAGAAATGGGTGTCAATCCATACCAGAATCGTGTAGTAAAAGAGTGTACAAACAGGAAGTTTTTAGAGAGATACTCCTACCTGAAAGATAGTCAAGAGAAAGAGGCGATAGACGAAAGCTGCACCGTGGCCGGGCGAGTCAAATTTCTAAGGCTCATGGGTAAAGCGGCATTCGCAAAAATAGAAGACGAGAGCGGAATTTTGCAGATCTACTTCAGCCGCGACGATCTTGGCGACGAGTGGTTCAAAACCGTCAAGAAGATGGTGGAGGTAGGCGACATAGTTGCCGCTACGGGCTACCCCTTCATCACCAGAACCGGCGAGTTGACGATGCATGTAAAACGGCTGGAACTCGTAACGAAGGCGATAACGCCTCTTCCGGAGAAGTTCCACGGCCTGCAGGACATCGAGCTGCGATACCGCCGCAGATACCTAGACATGATAATGAACCCGGATGTAAAAAAGACCTTTTTGCTCCGCTCTAAAATAGTGAGTCTGATAAGGCGTTTCTTCGAAGAGCACGGCTTTTTGGAGGTCGAGACTCCGATGATGCACCCGATTCCGGGCGGCGCCAACGCCAGACCGTTCGTAACCCACCACAACGCGCTCGGCGTAGACCGATACCTCAGGATAGCACCGGAGCTCTACCTCAAAAGATTGGTAGTAGGCGGATTCGAAGCAGTTTTCGAGATAAACAGAAACTTCCGAAACGAAGGTATGGACCACACCCACAACCCCGAATTCACAATGATAGAGTTTTACTGGGCATACCATCGCTACGAAGATTTGATGGAGCTTACAGAAAAGATGTTCGAGTATCTTTTCAAGGAGCTCGGGCTGCCGAAAAAACTCCCGTTTGGCGAATATGAGATCGACTTTTCGACACCATTCAAGCGCATAGCCTACAAAGAGGCACTTGTTGAAATAGGCGGAGTACCGGAGTCGATTCTGGAAAATAAAGATGCAATGCGCGAATATCTGAAAAAGAGTGGCGTCGAGACTGAAGATAGTCTCGGCAAAGGGCAGCTTTGGGGTGAGCTTTTCGACGCATTTGTCGAAGATAAACTGATCGACCCCACTTTCGTCACGCACTTCCCGATAGAGATAAGTCCGCTTGCACGCAGAAGCGACGACAATCCCGATATCGCCGAGCGTTTTGAACTCTTTATAGCCGGGAAAGAGATCGCAAACGGATTCAGCGAGCTAAACGATCCGCTCGATCAGTATGAGCGTTTCAAGGCACAGGCAAGCCTGAAAGAGAGTGATGACGAAGCGATGCATATGGATGAAGATTATGTAGAGGCACTCGGCTACGGTATGCCTCCCACTGCGGGAGAGGGTATAGGAATAGACAGGCTGGTTATGCTTCTTACAAATCAGCACTCTATCCGCGATGTCATCCTCTTCCCGGCCATGCGTCCCCAAAAACAGCAGAATGACACAACCAAAGAGGAAGAAAACAACAGCGAGGAAGAAAAATGACCGTTTTGCAGCAGAATGATCCTATAGTCTACGACATTATAGAAAAAGAGCTCGAAAGACAGACAGACCATCTTGAAATGATCGCCAGTGAAAACTTCACCTTTCCGGAGGTGATGGAGGCGCAAGGAAGCGTATTTACGAACAAATATGCCGAAGGCTACCCCTACAAGAGGTACTACGGCGGCTGCGAGTATGCCGATGCCGTAGAACAGCTTGCCATAGATAGAGCGAAACTCCTCTTCGGATGTGAATACGCAAACGTACAGCCCCACTCCGGCAGTCAGGCAAACGGCGGGGTCTACGCCGCTTTGCTCAAAGCCGGCGATAAGATTCTGGGCATGGATCTAAGCCACGGAGGCCACCTGACCCACGGCGCGAAAGTGAGTTTCTCCGGCAAAAACTACCAGAGCTTTACTTACGGGGTGGAGCTCGACGGCCGGATCAACTACGACCGTGTCGCCGACATCGCGCAGATAGTAAAACCCAAACTCATCGTCTGCGGTGCAAGCGCATATGCAAGAGAGATAGACTTCGCGAAGTTCCGCGAAATCGCCGACAGTGTAGGCGCACTGCTGCTTGCCGATGTTGCGCACATAGCCGGGCTTGTCGTAGCGGGTGAACATCCGCACCCCTTCCCCCACTGCGACGTGGTAACCACCACCACGCACAAAACGCTCAGGGGCCCGCGCGGCGGACTCATCATGACAAACGACGAAGATCTGGCAAAAAAGATAAACAGCGCGATATTCCCTGGAATTCAGGGTGGTCCGCTCGTGCATGTAATAGCGGCGAAAGCGGTAGGTTTTGCGAAAAACCTCGATGAATCATGGAAAGTATACGCAAGACAGGTCAAAGCGAACGCTTCCGTTCTGGCCGACGTATTGATGAAAAGAGGTTACGATGTAGTAAGCGGCGGCACCGACAACCATCTCGTACTCGTATCTTTTCTAAATAGAGACTTCAGCGGCAAAGATGCCGATGCGGCATTGGGCAGAGCCGGAATCACCGTAAACAAGAATACGGTACCGGGTGAGACAAGAAGCCCTTTCGTTACAAGCGGAATACGCATAGGCTCTCCGGCACTTACCGCACGCGGTATGAAAGAGGCGGAGTTCGAAACCGTAGCCAACGCCATATGCGACGTTCTCGACGACATATCGAACGAACAGAAGCAGGCGGAGATAAAAGAGAATATGACGGCGCTCGCCAGACGCTTTGTCATCTACGACAGACCTACATATTAGAGCGATGAAAAAGCTGCGAACTACCGCTGCAAATAGGGGTTTAGACACATTTTCAAATACCCTGCGCCAAAATTGTGCGGCAGCCGCGGCTCCGCAAAAGGATTATGATGTATAATGTCGAGACACAGCTCATAAAGATTGTGACTGACCACTACTATGTGCAGCACTCCACCATTGTGGATAAAATAAATATGAACGGAAGAGTCTTCTACAACAAATTCGAACGCATCGACAAACCGCTCACAAGAACGGTCATGAACGAGCACGGCGACAAAAAGGTTGTAATAGCGCACGACCTGATAAACCGTCATCAAAAGGTGGAGAACATCGTATTCGACTACAACGGCCGCAATCCCGAAAGATTCTGGCACAGGGCGCAGCTTCTTCTAAGAGAAGAGGGGTTCATCAACTTTACAGCTTACGAGTCAAAAACACCCGGCCACCTGCATCTATATGTGCACAAAGGTCATACAACCTTGTCCGAAGCGTACCAGCTCGGGCGTCTTCTTTCGACAAAGCTGGCCACCAAGCTGCCGAGAGAGTGGAGGATGTTTCCATCTCCCGACCTGCCGCGGGAGTACAATATACTGATACTGCCATACAGGCTGTACGCAAAGGAGCGGGGAGCCTCCTGGTCCAAACATATGTAATTTCAAAAACTGAACCGACACCGCACGGAAGGAGAAAATATGGAAGAGAAACAAGACGATCTTGACAATTTGATCATACAGTCCAAAAAACCGTCCGGTTTGAAAAAGATACTTCTTGCCGCTGCGATTCTACTGCTTGTGCTCATTTTGATCATACTCGTCACGAAAAGCCTGATAGAGGATGAGAATAGACCGAGCTCATCGGTCATACTGCCACCGGAACCTGTGACACAACCCTCCGAACCGGCAAAGGAGCCGCTGTTCAAACAGGTCCCGATCGAAGAGGAGAATGGGAGCGAAAAGAGAATAGAGCAGGCTATAGAGAGACTGAAGCAGAATGCTCCGAAAGAGGTGCAGCATACTGAAAAAGAGGCTCCAAAGGCTGCTAAAAAATACGCAAAGCCTGAAACACCGAAACAGGTCACTGAAAAGGAGCAGACAAAAGCTGCAGCTGCCGTAACGAAGGAAGAGAAGCCGAAAACTAGTGAGACTGCCGGAAAATATTTTATACAGGTAGGTGCGTTTTTCCGTTACCCGCCGGATAAAAAGTTCCTTGACTCCATAAAAAAGGAGAACCTGAACTACATCATAGTCGAAGGCACAAAAAGCGGCAAGCCGTACAAAAAGGTACTCGTAGGCCCGTATCAGAGCAGAAGTGCGGCAAAAAAAGATCTGGACCGCGTAAAAAAGCGGATAAACCAGAACGCTTACATAACGACAAAAAAGTAGCCTGATGGTTTTTGTAAAAAAGATACTCTTCGACCAGTTCGCACCGCCGGCACTCTATGCGAAGGTAAGAGAGCACTTCAAAGATGAGATCACCATGCTCTTCGAGAGCGTGGGCGGCAGCGAAGAAGGAAACTTCAGCTTCATCTTCATAGGCGCCAAAGAGCGGCTTGTCTATAAAGATAACCGGACCACGTACATAGACGAAACCGGTATTGTACACAACCCGGAAACCGACCCCTTCACTTTTTTGAAAGAGTACTACTCCACGATAGACAAAGATATATACATAAACAAGCGCATCGAAACCGGCCTCGGTTTTATAGACGGCTTTATCGGTTACATAGGCTACGACATGGTAAAGGTCTTCGAGCCGGTACTGAAGCCCTATATGGACTCACTGACCGACAGAGACCATATTCCCGACCTGGATATGATCCGCCCGAAGCTGGTACTTGCATTTTCACACAAAACCAGCGAATTGAGCCTCATAGCGACCGACGAATCTACCGCCGAAACGTTCGATTCTCTCATCGAACTCATTGAGTCGCCCTACTCCTATCTCGACATGATCCCGATAGAAGAGAGCGGCGGGGCGGCTTTCGCCTTCGACGAAAAAAGGTTTCACGATATGGTGAACCGCTCGAAAGAGATGATAAAAAGCGGCGACGTCTTCCAGATACTTATGTCCAACCGCTACTGCGAAAAAGCGAAAGTGGACGCATTCAGCTTCTACCGTATACTGCGCTCGAAAAACCCCTCCCCCTACCTCTTTCTGCTCGAATTCGAAGATTTCGCGATAGCCGGAAGCTCGCCCGAAGTTATGGTGCGCCTGACAGACGGCAACATACTGCTTCGACCAATAGCGGGAACCAGGAAACGGGGCAAAACCATAGACCGAGACAGGGAGCTCGAAGAGGAGATGCTGAACGACCCCAAAGAGTGCGCGGAGCATATAATGCTGGTCGATCTCGGGCGCAACGATGTGGGGCGTGTCGCAAAAGCCGGAACGGTCAAAGTAACCGCCCTGATGCGCGTTGAGCGCTACAGCCACGTTATGCACATGGTGAGCGACGTAGAGGCGAAGATAGACGATGGAAAAGATATGTTCGACCTCTTCGCCGCCACCTTCACAGCCGGAACGATGACCGGAGCACCGAAGATCCGTGCAATGGAGCTCATAGCCAAGTTCGAGGGAATCAAGAGAGGCTTTTACAGCGGAAGCGTAGGCTACTTCGGCTTCGACGGCAATATGGACAGCTCCATAACCATAAGGACGGCCCTCATAAAACCGGACGAAATAGTTTTGCAGGCTGGTGCCGGAATCGTCGCCGACAGCGTGCCGGAGCTGGAGTATCTGGAGGTCAAGAACAAACTGGCGGCACTGCGCAGCACACTCGACGACCTCAGATCGCCTCAGGCAAAAAGCGAGAGAGAGAAAGAGTCCGAATTTTCATGAGAGAGCTCTTTGCCATCTTCGGCAACCCGGTACACCACTCAAAATCGCCGCTTATGCACAACCTCGCCTTTCAAAAACTGGGCTACCCAGGCTGCTACACCAGACGGCTTCTTGAAGATGGGTCGAAACTTCGCGAAACGTTCCTTAACCTCGGGCTAAAAGGGGCAAATATCACCGTCCCGCACAAAGAGGCGGCAATGCTCGCGGCGGACGAGGTAGAGCCATTCGCGGCCGAAGTGATGGCGGTAAATACGCTTGTACTCAAAAACGGAAAACTCTACGGCTACAACACCGACGCCCCCGGCTTCTACCGCGCCCTTACCAGACTGGGAGATGTAAAAACCGCCCTCATCATAGGCGCAGGCGGCACGGCAAGGGCACTCTCGCTCTATCTCAGAAGCCGCGGCATCGATGTAGAGGTGGTAAACAGGTCGGCAGGTAGGCTCGAGTGGTTCAAGAGAGAGGGTTTCGTATGCCACACATGGGACGGCTTCCATGCGGAGGCGAAGGATGCGGTCATAAACAACACATCCGCAGGCCTCGAAGACGAGAGCCTCCCGATGCCCAAAGAGCTGCTCGACAAAGCCTTCTCAAGCGCCAAATGCGCGGTAGACGTCATCTACGGCAAAAAGACGCCGTTTCTAAAAGAGGCGGAAAAGCTGAACCTACCTACCTTCGACGGCTCGGAAATGCTGCTGCAGCAGGGGATCATCGCCTTCGACCACTTCACCGACCACCGCTACGATCTTGACGAAATAGAGACGGCAATGCGACCGTTTTTGCAGCTGTAACCTGAGAAGGTGTCGAAAACAGCTTTTTTGGGACAAAAGGCAGTTCCTGTCCCAATCTACCCATATTTCAATAATGGGAGCGATCTACATCTCTTTCATGGCTCTGCCGCTTAATGTCCATGCTCTTCATCTGACTTTTCTATCTTAAGTGCCGGAAATCTATGAGTTGCAAATTTGGAATGACAGTTTACACATGCATTGATCATCTTGGAAAAGTAGAAGTTGGCCAACTCAGCGTTTCTCTTTTCAGCTACATGCTTAAGCATTCCGGCATCTTTATGAAAAGATTTATCCAACTCTATAAAAGCCGGCGGTAGCTTACTGTGCAGCTCTTTTGCCTGCTCTTTTGTAAGCTTTTGCTTTAAAATATAACTGTTTTTTATTTTTTTGGATATTTTTTCAATTTCACCCCAATTACCTGAAGCAAGAGCCGGAACGAGCGACATTACTCCTTTTTGCAAGGCAGTCATCTCTTGTGACAACAGGCCTCTAAGTTCAGGCGAAAGCGCTTCGACTCCAGCTTCAGTATGCATCTCGTGATGTTTTGCATGCTCACCTGCATGCGTAGATATACATGATGCTGCTACCAATAGCAGAACAGAATTTTTCACCATTTTTTTCATCTTTTCACTCCCAAATCATAGTCGTGGTGATAGTATACCCTATCCACAGGCCTAAATGTAGGCTTCGATGAGAAAAGTTATCGGACTTCTTTCGAAAGAACGTTTATCGGGTGTATAGAATATACAGGCCAACACTCCTGAATGAATTGTTGGCCGGTATATGTAATTGTCCATTCTGCAGAACTTCAAAAACTTTGCAAAATTTGACAGCCTAATATCTTAGGCATATGTAGAAAAGCCGAATTCACTTGAACTGGACTCTTCTGAATTGGATTGACTCACCATATCTAAAAGTGTTTGTGCATAATCAGCACTACTCATAGATGTTGCATCGACTTGCTTCATTTGAGAAATCATTGACTGCCTGTCCGCTTGAGAAAGAGAGCTCATTTGCTCTTTCAATGCACTTCTCTCTTCTGGCGATAGTTTTTGCATGATATCTCTCATGCCACCCTTGCCTTGCCCTCCACCAACACCTTGCATATTTTGCATATGCATCTGTTGCATTGAACCACTTGAGCTTACATTCATGGTTACTCCTTTTGATCTTATTGTGTTAATAAGTAAACATCACTCCTTTTTATTTAACACTATGTCTACAAGCAAAAATCATTCCTGTATGATTACCTTGGATATATTGTAGATATGAAGAGATATTGTCTATTTTTCAAGAGATTTAAAGAACTCATAAGCGGCAAAATTTTTGGGATCCAGAATCAAGATATCTTCATAAACTTTTTTAGCGTTCTCTATATCATTCGATCTTTGATATATCTTTGCCAAAAGCTCCAAAAAAGGAGTATCGGTTGGATATAGAGAGAGCATCTTGTAAGCTATGGCTTTAGCGTTAGTCAAATCTTTCTTTCCTATGAGGATTTTCATAAGATATAAATTTGCATAATAGCTATAATAATCCGTTTTTAAAATATCGTTACATATCTTAAGTGCGTCATCATATTTTTGCTGAAGAATATATATGTTAATTATTCCAAGTCTAGGAGGTATTGCGCTTTTTATGGCTATAGCCGCTTTTTTGTAATGATGGAGCGCATTTTTATACTTTTTATCTAGATAATAGAGCCACCCCAGCCTAAGATTTGGCGTATAGGCATCGGGATATTTTTGTATTACGGGCATTAAAGATTTTATAGCATCTTCATAATCTCCCATCTTTTCATAATTATAGGAGTCATAATAAGATTTCTTTATAAAATCATCATAAGCGAAAGAGAAAACGGCCAATATTGCAAACAAGACTACTTTTTTCATAGTTCCCCCTAGAAAATATAGCTAAACGACAACCCCGCCGCCAACATATTTGTATCTTCTGCTGTCTCGGTATCGGTGAATTTTTCATATGCCAGGTCGAAACTGAAGCCAAGACTCTCTTTTATTTTATAGTCTATTATCAGTCCGGCTCCACCATTGTGAATCTCCGCAAGATTATATACCGTGAACCCTCCATTTCTCACCGCATAGGCTTGTTTACCCCCCCAAACGTATCCGGTGGTTGTAAATTTTCCGTAATAGTTAGTAACTGAAAGCTGGACGGAGTGGTTGTTGTTGTCATACTCTGCAACACTCCTGATGGTATGCATATTTGGTCTGGCACTGTGACTGTTTACCGTTTCTACAATGTTGCTCTCTTCAAACGTAATATAGAAATATTGCAGATTCAGGTAAAAATCCCCTGATTGACGAGTATGCAAATATTTACCTACCGATGGAGTCAGCTGCCATACGTTCAGAGTTGGAGAGAAGTTGCCATAGTTGGAGTAATACCCATCTATCCCAATATCGAAACTCTCTTTTTCATAATATCTTACCCCTCCGAAAAAGACCATGCCTCCGTCGGTAAGGTAGTCATCCGAATCAATATAGTGAACCCCTCCTTTAAGAATATAGTTCTGCACGCTGTAGTTTGAATATACAAACGTAAAATCGTTTTGGCCGAAAGTCTGAGTATTGTCTTTATAGTCCAGCTTTAAATAGCTATACTGTATATCCAACTGCTGTTGCATATCTTTTCTGCTCATATAGACTCCGCCGTAAAAACCATTCTCTTTTACGCTGTTGTCTCCATAGCCAACATAACCGGCAAACGGTGTAACCGTATTTATCTCCGACGCAACCAAAGATAAAACCGTTAACAAAAACAACAATACTGTTTTTCTCACTTTTTTCTCCTTATAATCAAGTTTTCAACCATAATTGAGTCAAAAAAATGTATTTCATCTATCTTGACAGAGCAGATTATTTTTCTTCCATTCAACTCAATTTCACCTTTTATAAAATCATTCTCTTTTTCCCAAGTCCCCCTATATAAAAACCTTCGACTGAAAAAAGAGGCCAAAAACATTAAAAGTTCTTTTTTAAACCAACCAAAAACGATTCTGGGTGTCAGCGTATCTCTCCATCTTACCCTTCTATTGTCGACAAGTGGGACTCTCGGAACGGCAATGAAAAACTTTTTGAGGTAACTGCTGTCACTTCCCACATAATCATAAAAGTAGAACACTCCGTAATCTTTGGCGAAGAAGAGCCGGTTCTTCTTCTCATCTTCAAAGAAAAACCTCCCGCTGAATCTATCCATCTCCACTCTTATACTGAACTCGTCTATTCTCTTTTCATCTTCAAAAACTTCGTAACGATACACAGAATCCAATACGAAACTGAATTTGCTGTCCAATGATTTATCGGCGCTGAAGCTGGATATCTTCTCATCTTTTTTAGGTCTATCATAAAAAAAGATACTCTCTTTTTTCAAATAGGCAACGAAGTTGAAAGGGATCGTTTTGGAGCCTAGATATGAATTTTCTTGAACCTGGATATGAATATGGGGTTCAGGCGAATATCCGCTGTTGCCGCAAAGCGCAACTATCTGTCCCGCTTCAACGTAATCACCTTTTTTTACCCGCAAAGAGTTTTGAGCCAGGTGAGAGACCTCTACATAAGCGCCGCCGCTTGTAGATAAGACTAGGTAGTTCCCCCAGTTGTTAATATTGTCCACCTCTCCTATCGGGTTGTCTTTATGGTGTGATACCGCTTCGACAACATATCCGCTAACAGGAGACAACACCGGCTTTTTGAACGCATAGTAGTCTTCAGGAAAGTTCCCGCTGTTTTTGTAGCTTTTGCCATCTTTGTCTCTTATAACAAAATCGTAGGCATATCTCCATCTGCCCTGATGGGTCCAGATATCATCAAAAGCCTGGTATACGCTCCATGTCCCCGAAAAGGGCAAAAATATACCGACTTCGTTCGTTCTGAACCTGAAAAGGCTCATAAGGTAGTAGCTCAAACTGTTTTCGGGGGTTCTCTTTATCACATATGCAAACTCTTTATATCTTACAAGACGCAGCACAAATAAAAAACTTATAACAGTGAAATTAAAAGGCAGGGTAAAAACGGGGATCTTGTATAGAGTCCAAAAAATCGCCGTAGAGTCTACAAGCAACACCGAAATTCCCACCCCGAGCATTGCCATCAAATAGCTTCTGATACCGGGGATCAAAAATATAGAGCCTAAAGCAATAGCGACCAAAACATAATTAAACCCGTACGGATTTAACAAAGAAGAGATAAACGAACCGCTTAGCAGCGAATGTATATAGACTCCAAAGTAGTATCCGGCAACTGCTAAAATTGCCATTATTCTGGAATGAAAAAGAATGAAAATAAAAAAGAAGACTCCAACCCAAAAATTGGGCAAGAAAAGAATAGTCCCTATAGATTTGAAAAAAGAGTCTATCCAAACAGGTACGTAAATAGATCCGTTTAAAAGTCCGGAATGGTTGTAAAGAGTCTCTATAAAAAGGTTTGAGTAATTAAGCGACGCTAAATAAACGATAGAGCTGACTATTGCAAAAGGCAGCGATAATATAGGAATGAGATAGATTGAAAAGAGAGTATGCAAAACTATGGTAACCAAAAAGGTTAAAACGGAAGCGACGGCTATCAAAAAAACGGTTACGAGTGAGAGTTTAAACAGAAAACCTATGCTCATTCCCACCAGCAAAGGGTTATAGATATAAAAGCCGCTCTCCAAAAACTCGGGGTCCATCCTGATATAAGCGGCAAAAAGAAGGACGAAAACCACTCCCAAAAGACCGCTTATCGCAACGTTTGGATTAATGAACGTCGCTATCAAAAGCAGGATGCCTATCTTTTTATTTTTAATAAACAGTATCTCCGCATATGCGGATAAAATAGAGTTGGTGTAAGATTGAAAACTTTTCAAACCAGCCGTATCGATCAAAGATTTCATCATTTAAGTTTCAGTTTTTCCGGTAAAATCTCTCTGTTTTCTATATCGCTCAACTCCTCTCTTTCTCTTATCAACTCCACGTTTCCGTCTTCCGTGACCATCAAAACTCTCGGTCTATACCTGATAAACTGCATCCACTGGGTAATGTTATATGCCCCTACCGGAGAGATCACGAGCTTGTCCCCTCTTCTTAGCCTCGGAAGCAGGATCGACTCGTCTATTACGTCTATGTTCATACATAGCGGCCCGTTTATCATGGCCGGTTCACTTATACCGCTAATTTCTCTCGTCAACTCAATGTTAAATTTATACCAGAAATAGGTATATAAAAGATTTACGCCCGCATCTACAATGTAGCTTCTCCTGGAATCTGGCAAAGTTTTGCTGGCAACCACCGAAGTCACCAGGTATCCGGCCTCGTCTATAAGATGCCTTCCGGTTTCAAGATAGAGTTTTGGGTAGCTGTTTCCTCTGATGTTTTCATACAGTGCGCTTGTTATGGCTTCCGCATAATCGTCGATTGTCGGAACGACAACTTCCGGCGGCTGGTAGATACCCCTTAGATGGTTTTTTGAAGCGAAACCTCCGCCGACATCGATATACTCTATCGTAAATCCGACCTTCTCTTCCACTTCATTCATCAACCTGACCATTTTTGTGGTCTCTACCTTATATGCGTTCGCATCCAGCATAAAAGTTCCGATATGAGCGTGAAGACCTGTGAGCCTGAGTTTACCGCCGGCTTTTATACGTTTTACCGCATCCATCGCCTGACCGCTTTCTATATTGAACCCGAAGCGACTCCATTGCGGGTAGATTCCGGTATCCATATTGAGTCTTATGGCCACAGGAATCTCGGATCCAAGCTCATCGGCAACCTTTTCAAGATCGTTTATCTCATCGAAAGTATCTATATGGATCTTGGCACCCTCTTTCGCCGCCGTAACCAAAGAGTCGTAAGGCTTATAGGGACCGTTGTATATGATATCTTTCCCCTCTATGCCCAACTCTCTCGCTTTTTCATACTCAAATTCGCTCACAACTTCGGCAATAGCACCTTCCTGGTGAAAAACCGCACAGACCGCCTTTAGATAATTGGTCTTATAGCTCCATCCAAACTGCACATTTGGATATCTGCTCGAAAACGCTTCATAAGCACTTCTGTACTTCTCTCTTATAGCCTTTTCATCAAAAATAAAGAGCGGGGAGCCGAATCTCTCCACCATCTCGTCAATAGCCACTCCCCCTATCTTTTTTCTGATTTTCTGTTTCGGCATGGGAACTCCGGCTTTCGAGTGGCTGCTCTCTACCTTGATTATGGTAGGTTTTTCATAAGTTTTTATAGCCATTGCTTTCTCCTTTCGTGGCCAGTTCACTCAGCTTGTCGATATCCGTAATAAGCTCGTATGTATATCTGACCATCATCTTTCCGCTCTCATAATCGCCCGACATATCACTATTCTTATCGAACATAACGTCTAAAACTCTTTTGGGAAGATTCACCCCCACACCCGTGGCAAAATATACCCAGGCCGGGAATCGCGGATTTATCTCTATCAAAATGATATTATCTTCATCGACTATACACTCGAGCTCAAAAGGACCTTTCCACTTATATTTGCCAACGAAATCTTCGGCGACTTTCAGCAGCTTCTCATGCTTGATCGTAACGCCGTTCCATATCTTTCCTAGATGAGTAGTTGTCATCTTTTTTATAGCCACGAGCCCCAAAGAGTTCCCTTTTCCGTCACCAGCGCCTATGACGTTGAGCTCATCCCCTTTTACAATCTCCTGAACCAGTATGGGGAAGCCCCACTCGTTCGAGATCTCCGTAAAATAGTAAACGGCCTCAGGTAAAGATTTGGCTTTATATGCCTTGTAATAGTTACCTTTTACTACACACGGAAATCCTATCTCGTTTACCGCCTTTTTAAGCTGGTCGATATTGAAAACTTTTTTGGTTTTCGGATACGAAATTTCCAGTACTTCACTAATATCGCCAAGATTCTCTTTGCTTCTTAGTTCAAACTGCTCAAGGTTCGGCAGGAAAGTTTTTATACCTGCCTCCTTCAAATCATCCTGATACTTGATATACGACGGCAACTCCGCATCCAGTGTGGGAATAACGGCATCAAGACCGTAACTCTCTTTTATATACAAAAGCCTGTTAAATATAGGCTCCCACCCTTGTGACGGGTAGGTCAAAACGTAGCTTTTGTCTATCACAAAATCCATAAAGTTGCCCGGGTCCTGGACATCGTAGCTAAGACCCACGGTCTTTATGGAAGAGTCGGCTTCCTTTAAACTTCTCGCCACACCGATACCCGGCCCGGGATTGTCCGTATCGTTTACTCCGCTAATCGCTACAATCATGGCAGCAGTCCATAAAGTTTCAGTTTCTCTTTAAAATCCAAAACATCGTTCAGGGCCTCCTCCTGAGTCACATCATACTCTTCGGAAAGCTTTTTCGCTATCTCTTTCTCTTCAACTCCCCTGGCTAAATCTTCTATAATCTCTTTAGCCGTCTCATTCAGAGTAAAAGTCTCGCCGCTTGTCGGATCGAACGCAAAACCGTTTTTGTTAACAGCCAAATTCTCTATCCTCATTTTTTACTCCTTTATTATAATGATAATAACATTGAATGGTTAATGAAACGTTAACGATAAGAGCGCAACCGCACGCAACCGGGGTCACGCAACCGGGGTCAGGTGATGCCAATGCTACTTGCCGTCCTTTTTATAATCCTCTGAACAGTCGCCTGATTAAGCCCAAGAAACTTTGCGATTCTATACTGCGAAAAGCCTTCACGGTAAGCCTCTACTATTCGTCTGTTTCTCTCTTTTTTATCTTCTGCGTTTTCAAGCAGCTCTTTGAGCCGCTCATCTTTTAGCCCCTCATTCTCCAAAGGAGCGTCAATCGTAGATGCCGCCTTTTTCAAAAGCTTCATGTCATCCATATCGGGAGGGGTCCGGAAAAACTCATTCATGGCGTCTTTATCACCCCTGTATAGTTTTAAAAGCCAACTCTTTTTCAACCACTTCGGCATAGGTATATCGTTTAGAAAGTAGTATGAGGAGGCATATGGGTACTCGCCGCACTTTCGTACTATCTTTGCCTCTACCGGGTTTAGTTCAATATAGCGGATAAGCGTGTAGAGATACGCCTCATCGGTTACAATGAAGCTTTTGAAGCGCCCCTGCCAAAGGTGGCCGGATCTATCGTATTTTCTGTTGAAGTAGATGGCGTAGTTGGCATTAATCTGGCGCATGAATCTTGAGAGGTTCGGCTTTTTTGTCTCTATGAGCAGATGGTAGTGGTTGCTCATCAGGCAGTAGTTATGCACAACCACACCATACGCCCGTGACTCATTAGAGAGAATATCCAAAAACTTCAGATAATCCGCATCCTCTTCAAACACGTTTCGCTGTCCGACACCGCGGTTTACGATATGGTAATACCCCGGTAAATCGATCCTTGGTCTTCTTGCCATACCCTCTCCTTTTTTGCTTTGTTGGAAAGTTTAGCATGTTTATGTTTAAAATAGCATTAGCATCACCTGACCCCGCATTTCTAAATATCAACCGGTTGGAAGCTTTTTTATCTATCACGGTAACTGGATATATATCTTTCTTTTTATTTCCATAGCCATCTATTCGTATTTCTACAATATCTTCTAAAGGAATCTTTTTTTTGTAAAAAATTCCCCAAATTGGCTTTAAAATTATAAAATCAAACCAATTCATTTCTACATCGCTTGCTGGAATAAATAAAAAACCATCTTTCATAATAACTTTTTTATTTGTGAAATAAGCTTTTATTGCAGGTATCAGTGCTAAGACAAAAATACTCTCAAAAGCTAAAATACCAATAACGATTTCTTTTACTTTTGGATTTTCGAAAATAGTAAGTCCTCCTGTATAAAATAAAAAACCTAGGACTACAAAAAGAACAATTGCAGCTAAAACATATAGTGCTGCTAAAAACTTAAGAAATCCAACAAATAAAATAAATAATAAAATAATAGGTAATATAGTATTATTAGCTGTATTTGAGGCCTGATCAGGAAAAATAAAAAATATATAATATATTCCTATGATAAATATTCCTATGGAAATTATATTAATAAAAACATTTTCCGAGTATCGTTTTCCCAAATGAAAATCTACAATTTCTATTCCACCTCTTTTATATTCTTGTTCTAGTACTTTATTGTCTGACATTGTTGATCCTTTTTAGCCTTTGTCTAAAAATATTACCAATTGCTTGACCAATTGGAGAAAATTCATCTATTTTATCATCAATGATAAATTCATCTGTTTTGGCATTATTGCACCAATAACAACAAACTACTGTATTATCATAGGAATATTCTTTGTTTGGATGCTTCCTGTCTAATTCAAAACTATATCCTCTTTCTCTTTTTGTATTTATAGATGCATAATCATATAAAATATCAAGCTCTTTTTTAG
>WFYC01000023.1 GCA_015490295.1 Hydrogenimonas sp.
GAGGTAAGTAAGTTCCACCAAAGCTGGGGCCGAATCATAATGATCGGTATAACGCTTATTCTCTTCTATCTGGCGATAGCCAAGGGGTTCGAGCCGCTGCTTTTGATACCAATTGGCTTTGGCGGCCTGCTTGCGAACATTCCGATGGCGAATATGACCTCGGATCATGGATTTCTGGGGGTGATATACAACGCCGGTATAGCGAACGAGTTTTTTCCTCTGCTGATCTTCATGGGGGTAGGGGCCATGACGGACTTCGGCCCGATGCTCGCAAATCCCAAAACGGCGCTTCTGGGCGGCGCTGCTCAGTTCGGCATATTCGGCACGCTTGTCGGGGCGGCGGCACTAAGCCAGTTTACGCCTCTCTTCAACTTCACGCTTCAAGATTGTGCGGCGATCTCGATAATAGGAGGTGCCGACGGGCCTACCTCGATATTCATAGCCACGAAACTGGCACCAGATCTGCTCGGTGCGATAGCGGTGGCGGCCTACTCTTACATGGCACTCGTTCCTGTCATACAGCCTCCCATTATGAAGGCTTTGACAAGCAAAGAAGAGCGGGTAATCGTCATGAAGCAGCAGCGCAAGGTTCACAGACTCGAAAAACTGTTCCTTCCGCTCATAGTTTTAGGGCTAAGCATCCTGCTGCTGCCTGAGTCCACTCCTCTAATCGGTGCATTCGCATTCGGTAACTTCGCAAAAGAGTCGGGAGTCGTAGACCGCCTTAGCGATACTATGCAAAATGCACTTATAAACATCGTCACCATTCTTCTCGGGCTTGGAGTCGGCTCCAAACTGGCGGCTGAGAAGTTCCTGGTAGGCGATACGCTCGGCATTCTGATTCTGGGTCTTGTAGCGTTTGCCGTCGGTACGGCGGCGGGAGTTCTGATGGCAAAACTGATGAACAGGCTCTCTTCCGAACCGATCAATCCGCTCATAGGTGCCGCCGGAGTCTCTGCTGTCCCTATGGCTGCAAGGGTCGTAAACAAGGTGGGAATGGACGAAAAACCGGGAAATATTCTACTTATGCACGCAATGGGTCCCAACGTGGCCGGTGTTATCGGCTCTGCAGTCGCTGCAGGTGTTCTGATCTCTATATTTAACTGATTATGTAAGAGCGCCTTCGAGGCGCTCTTTTTAGAAGGAGCAGGGCGATGGGTGCACCCTCCATATACAGGACTGTTGTAGTATTGGCAGCACTTGTCATCTTCATTGCAGGAATAAAAGCGGCTGCCCCTTTGATCGTCCCTTTCATGCTCTCTGTCTTTATAGCGCTTCTGCTTTCGCCGCCACTGCACCTCCTTATAAAAAAGGGTGTTCCCAAGCCTGTGGCTTTCATTGTTATCATAGTTTTCATGCTTGCACTCTTCATCTCGCTTACAGGTTTGATAAGTACCCATATCGCCGATCTTTTCGCGAAATCAGAGACCTGGCAGCAGGCGATGATGCAGAATCTGCAAAAGTGGCTCGTTCAGCTCCATGATTGGGGCATCACTATAGACAAAGAGGCCTTTTTCGAGTTCCTTCAACCACAGAAAGTCTTTTCTTTTACGCTATCGCTGTTGAAAAACAGTACCGCCATCCTCTCCAATTCGTTTCTGATCTTCTTTACGGTTCTTTTTATGCTGATAGAGTCTTTTCATATAAAGGATAAAATTGCATATATCGAAAAGAGCGGTACCTCAGGGTTCGCCGAGAGAATAGATGCATTTACCGAGAGGTTGAACCACTACTTCACTCTAAAAGCTGTTACAAGTGCATTGACGGGGATCTGGATCATAGCCGTTCTCTACTGGTTCGATATTCCATATCCGATTTTATGGGGAGTGGGCGGCTTCGTTTTGAACTTCATTCCGGTAATAGGCTCGATAATAGCGGCAGTGCCCCCCGTTTTGATAGCGCTTGCTACGCACGGCTTTGCGGATGCTATCTGGGTAGCCGGCTGGTTTCTTGTCATAAATACTGTAATCGGAAATCTTCTCGAGCCGAAACTTATGGGAAAAGGTTTGGAGCTATCCGAACTGGTCGTATTTTTGTCACTAGTTTTTTGGGGATGGGTTTTCGGAAAAGTGGGTATGCTTCTGGCGGTACCGCTTACGATGATCGTAAAGTTCGCCCTGGAGACTTCCGAATCTACGAAGTGGATCGGTGTACTTCTCTCCGACAGCGTCAAAAAGAGGTAGTGCAGAAGCGCTATTTGAATTTTTTACCAAGTTTGTCCGGTCTGCCGAAAAGTAATCCCATCTTGAACATGACCCTGGCCGAGGGGCTGAAGTTGTTACTCTCTCTAAGCATGCCTCCGCCGTCTATCTGGTAATAAGCCCAGTTTCGATAGTAGTAGTGTCTGAACGATACTCCGCCATAGTAATAACCGAGTTTGAAAACAGAGTTGGTATCACCGTTGCTGTAGGCGGAGAGGAAGTAGCTGAGACCCTTTTTGGCAGTGATGAACTGCTCCAGGGCAAAAGTGTTTACAATCTCGTTTCTGTAATCTTCATGCTCGATAAAACGGTATATATTTTGGAATGAGAAGCGCAGTTTCTCGCCGATTATCTTTACAAGAGCGACTTCGGCGGAGTTGTCCAGCCTGTAATCTGCAAAATAGCGTGCTTTATTACGCAAAATAAGCTCCCATTGCCTGGAAAAATAGAAAGACCGGCTAAGATACAATGAGATATACGGGTCGGGTGTAAAGCTTCTGAAACGGATACCGCCCCCGTATCCTAGACGGGTATATTTGGACTCTTGCTGGCGGTACTGAAGACCAAAAAGGTAATCGTTGTTTGCAACTGTATCTTCGGGAGATGTACTTTTGGGAAGATCGACGGACGATGTCTTTTTGAAATCTTCGAGTAGCAGATTCAGTTTTTTCTGCGTTCTTGGAAGATGCAGCCTCAATGATATGTTGTATCTGTATTGGGGTGATCGATATGTCTCCGCATATGTGTCGAATGAGGTGTCGAGGTATGTAACGCTTTTTGCAGAAACCTCTTCGCTGCTGCCTGAAAAAAAGATATCTATGCGGTTGGATGTCTGATATATCCACTCGCTGATAGTATCATGAACGTTCTCTAAGCCTTCGGAATCGTTGATATCTTCCGATGCGGCCAAACAGGTGCACGAGAGCAGTAATATAGAAGTGAAAAAAAGTTTAAACATAAATCTCCCGAATTCAGAAGAGGAGTATAACCACTCTTTTGTTTCCAACCGCGACAGTGCGGTAGATTTTATTATACTCAATTTGTCGATATCTGCAATCGATCTACGAAGATCGGAGTATGTTTGATGGAGAGAAAGAGTGGAGGGAAAAGCGTCTTTGCATCTGCAGCCATTTCCCCAAAGAGGTTGTGAACCGGAGGTGAACCCTCTGCGGAGCTTGGGAATATAATGCCGATAAAGTTGATTTTATAATGTGTGAGTGGTGCGGACGAGAGGACTTGAACCTCCACGGGCTAATGCCCACTAGAACCTGAATCTAGCGCGTCTACCAATTCCGCCACGTCCGCGCGAACGGGAATGAAAGTATACAAAAGCATACTTAAATAATTGTTTAAATACAATATTACCCATATGAATCCGAAAGGGAGAGTTATGGTTGTAATCAGAAGCTGTGACGACGATTTTGAGCAGAAGTTCGAGGAGCTGCTTGGCCGTGGGGCGATGGATATAGAGCAGGTTTCGTCTATCGTAGGCGGTATAATAAAAGAGATCAGAGGTGAAGGCGACGGGGCGCTTATAAGGCATATAGAGAGGTTCGACGGCTGGAAACCCTCCTGCGGAGCGGATCTGCAGGTAGATACGGCCGATATGAAAAGAGCGTATGATGAGCTTGATACAGATTTGAAGAGTGCGCTTCACATGGCGTTTGAGCGCATAAAAGCGTTTCATGAAAAACAGATGCCCAAAAGCTGGATAGATTTCGACAGTGCCGGAAACACTCTGGGGCAGAAAGTGACGCCGGTAGATAGGGCAGGGCTCTATATTCCGGGCGGCAAAGCCGCATATCCGAGCTCCCTGCTGATGAATGCTATACCTGCTATCGTAGCAGGCGTAGAAGAGATAGTCGTAACTACGCCCGCTCCCGAGAACCTGATAAACCATCTTCTTCTTGCCGCGGCACATCTTTGCGGTATAAAGAAGATGTTCAAAGTTGGCGGAGCGAGCGCGATTGCGGCAATGGCCTACGGCACACAGACGATTCCGAAAGTGGATGTGATAACCGGTCCGGGAAATATTTTTGTCGCCACGGCGAAAAAGATGGTCTACGGGGATGTGAATATAGATATGATAGCGGGTCCGAGCGAGATAGGCATTCTTGCGGACGAAACGGCGATTCCCGAATATCTGGCGATCGATCTTCTCTCTCAGGCGGAACATGACGAAATGGCCAGCTCCATACTAATAACACCTAGTGAAGAGCTTGCGAAAGCGGTTCGTGAGACTCTATATATAGAGCTCGGCAAGCTCGAGCGTGAGTTGATAGCGCGCAAATCGATAGAGGAGAGGGGTGCCATCATCGTAACGCAGAGTATGGAAGAGGCGGTAGAACTTATGAACCGCATCGCGCCCGAGCATCTGGAGGTGGTTACGGCAAATCCATTCGAGCTGCTTCCGAAGATAAAACATGCGGGAGCCATTTTTCTTGGACCTTTTACGCCGGAGCCGATAGGCGACTATATGGCCGGACCCAACCATACACTTCCAACAGGCGGAACCGCAAAGTTCTACTCTCCATTGAGCACCGAGAACTTCATAAAAAAATCCTCTATAATATCGATGAGCGAAGAGG
The DNA here is from genome assembly GCA_015490295.1 of Hydrogenimonas sp. Taxonomy (GTDB): domain Bacteria; phylum Campylobacterota; class Campylobacteria; order Campylobacterales; family Hydrogenimonadaceae; genus Hydrogenimonas. The sequence continues at coordinate 4,790 of WFYC01000023.1, forward strand.
GGATCAACGCTATAGGAAAAGAGTGTGCGCTGCTCGCGAAAACGGAGGGGCTCACTGCTCACGAAAAATCTGTCCGTGTCAGACTCAAGTAGGAGTTTGCGGACGATTCAATTTAACGCTTGAAGCAGAATCGAGAGGCATGAAATGAGGCAGTGGAGTTTCAACTTTAAAAGCATGAGTGAGTGGGCGGAGTTTGTAAAAACAAACGAGCTCGCCGATAAAGAGCCGCTGCTTGTACAGGTAAGCTGCATGACGGACGATAAGGGTCTGAACAATTTAAGGGATAGCGTAAAAGAGTATCTTCCCGATGCGGTGGTAGTCGGTGTATCCAGTGTAACGCAGCTTTACGGGGGTGAGTTGATAAAAGACTCTGTAATTCTCTCGATCACACACTTTGAAAAGAGCGAGATTTCACTCTTCGAAAGAGACGTGGATCGATTTTCAGAAGGCGACTACGACCTCTTGGCAAGCTCACTGGCCTCCCGGACTAAAGAGGATACCAAGGGTATACTCCTTTTTACAAATGCCGTAAAGTTCGATATAGAGCAGTTTATAAAGAGCTGTAACAGGTATATAGCCCATATCCCGATCTTTGGAGGGATAGCCTCCGATAACAAACCGTACGAGAACTTTTTGGTCTTTTCCCACAACAGAGTCTTCAAAAAAGAGGGCATCGTAGCCGTTTTGATGCACGGCGAATCTTTGCAGATAAACTGCAGCTACTATTTCGACTGGGTTCCGATAGGGAAGGAGTTTAACGTTACAAAGGCGGAGGGAAGATACCTATACGAGCTCGACGGTATGGAGATAAAGGAGATATACACCAAATACTTCGGACCTATGTGCGATAACAAATTCCATAAAGTCACCATGGCCCATCCTCTTATTCGAAAATCGGCGGATTTCGGTCCGGTTGCAAGGGCTCTTTTGAAGCTTGATGAGGATAGAGGCCTCTTTACCGGCGAGTTCGAAACCGGAGATAGAGTTCAGATAGGGTTCGGGCACTACAAACGGATGATAAGCCGATACGAGAGCATGCCGGAAGTCTACAGGGATCTGCCCGCAAAGGCGGCATGGTACTACATCTGCGTCTCATATGAAAACGGATATATGGATATTCTGAGACGTTCGGCGGAGCTTTTCCAAAATCCCGGCGACATCTTCGGAACGATCACATTCGGAGAGTTCACTCATAAAAACGGCAAGAATCTATACCACAACTTCACATTGACGAGAGTCGCTCTGACCGAGAGCGAAGAGGCGAGGTTGCAACTGAAGAGGCTGGAGCCGGAACTCGACAGCAAAGATGAGCTTCTTTCTACCCTTTCTACACTGGTTACTTCAAGTACATACGAGATTGTGGAGCTCAACCACCATCTCGAAATAGAGGTGGAGAAGAGGACAAAGGAGCTGGCGGAGCTGAATGCCTCTTTGGAGCGGCGCATAGCCCTGGAGGTAAAAAAGAACAGAGAGAAGGACAAGCTGCTCTATCATCAGTCCAAATTGGCCTCGATGGGAGAGATGATAAACAATATAGCTCACCAGTGGCGCCAGCCTCTGAATATAATCGCTCTGGTTATGCAGGATCTGTCGCTTAAGGCACGAGTGGGAGATCTCTCCAAAGAGGCGATAATACATGCTGAAAAAAAGATACACGACACCCTGAAATATCTATCGGATACCATCGATGATTTCAGAAAATATGCATCGAGTGGAAACGATTATGAGCATCCGGGGGCATTTGAAGTATGCAGAACTATCAGGGATACCGTACGACTTGTCTCCGTAGTGCTGGAAGATGAGAAAATCAAGCTAAGGCTCATGCTTCCTGAACAGGAGGCGATAGTAAAAGGGAGCGCGAACGATCTGAAACAGGTTCTTTTGAATCTCATATACAATGCGGTAGACGCTCTAAAAGAGGCGAAACCGCAAGAACCTCTAATTAAACTTGAGGTCAAATATAACGAGAGTGTAAATATCAGTGTAAGGGACAACGGGGGAGGAATTGATAAGAGAATCATTCACAAAATTTTCGAACCCTACTTCACGACAAAGTATCAGGCGCGCGGAACCGGACTGGGGCTCTATATGTCGAAAATGATTGTTGAAAAGAGACTGCACGGAAGAATAAGCGCCCGCAACACAAGTCGCGGGGCTTCTTTTTGGATCGAGCTTCCCATACTTAGGGCTTGATGTCGTAAAATGCCTTCAGTGCCCTGATGATCATCGCGTTTTTCGAGATCCTCTCCACTTTGGCATCTGCATGTACTCTGTCGTAGAGATCCATTGGCAGAGTGATGGAGAATGTCTTTGTTTCTATCTTTTTTCGTTTTGCGATGGTCTTGTTTATATTTTTCAGAAGATCTATGATTTTATTGGAATCGATAGGCTTCTGGATAAAGCTGTCGACACCGATTTTGATGGCTTCGGAAATCTTATTCATATCATTGCTTGCCGAGATGATTACAATGATCTGATCCGGTTTGATTTCGCGGATTTTACTGGCAAGCTCGAGTCCGTCCATGCCGGGTAGAATGATGTCTATAAAAACGACATCAGGCCTCTTTTGCTTATATATCTCAAGTGCATCTTCAGCATTCGAAGCGGAATCTACGGAGTTGAAGAAGTTTCCGAAAGTAGAGAGCATAAGCTCGTTCGCCTCTTTCTCGTCTTCGACAGCCAAAGCGTTGAGTTTCTTGGTTTCGTTGGCGATCTTTACGATATCGTTATCGATCATGATGTTACTCCTTGATGGTGTTGCTTTGTAATTGTAACCGATAAAAACATAAAAGAAAATTAACACGATAAAATAGGTGAAAAATATCTAAAAACAGAAAAGAATGACAAAAAAGTGACATTTTGCAGAAAAAACCGTTTTTTGTTAAAAAAAAATGAGATTGCTAAACTGTTTGAAGGAGAAATGGCGCGGTGGACGAGACTCGAACTCGCGACCCCCGCCGTGACAGGGCGGTATTCTAACCAACTGAACT
>WFYC01000024.1 GCA_015490295.1 Hydrogenimonas sp.
TCGCTTTCCATGAAATCATTGCCGAAAAACTGGAAGCAGGTTTCTATTTCGCCAATCCGTACCACTCCTGGGAGAGGGGACTGAACGAACACACCAACGGACTGATTCGGCAGTATCTGCCCAAGGAGAGAGAATTTACCTCACTCTCACATAAAGAGGTCGCCATGATTCAGAACAGACTCAATCACAGACCACGAAAAGTCCTGGGATACAAAACGCCCTACGAAGTCTTCTTTTCGAAGATGCTAAGGGAGTTGGATAAAATGTCGGCTTGATTGCACTTATGGATTGAATGGGCGGGTTGAATGGGCGCTCAAATAGAATATGACTGCAAAACGGGCACATTATGGACACACTATCAAAAAGATCTGTTTCAAAATGCCTTGATTTAGGTGTTTTGTGAGGATTGGTTGCGGGAGGAGGATTTGAACCTCCGACCTTCGGGTTATGAGCCCGACGAGCTACCAGACTGCTCTATCCCGCGACATTGAAGTGTGGATGGGGTGGAGGGATTCGAACCCCCGAATGGCAGGACCAAAACCTGCTGCCTTACCACTTGGCGACACCCCAAAATATGGAGAGGCTGTTGCCTGTTTGCGGTCAGAATTATAATGCATTTAGCTCCCAATGTCAAGGGTTTTTGGATATAATTTTTCAAAGATAAAAATTTAACGGAGTTATAGATGCCTATACAGAGGGTTCAGCAGGCTATAGAAGATATAAAACATGGCAAAATGGTCGTCATGATAGACGATGAAGATAGGGAGAACGAGGGAGACTTAGTCTATGCGGCTACATTTTCTACACCGGAAATGGTGAACTTTATGGCAACAGAGGCGAAGGGGCTGATCTGTGTCGCCATTTCGAAAGCGATTGCACAGCGCCTGAAGCTCGAGCCGATGGTTCAAAACAACGACTCCCAACACGAGACCGCTTTTACCGTCTCTGTAGATGCCAAAGAGGCTACCACCGGAATATCCGCTTTTGAAAGAGACATGACCATCAAGCTTCTTGCAAGCCCTGTCAGCTCACCGGACGACTTCGTAAGGCCGGGCCACATATTTCCGCTTATCGCAAAAGAGGGCGGGGTGCTGGTCCGCACGGGCCATACAGAAGGTTCGGTGGACCTTTGCAGACTATCCGGAGTTGCACCGAGCGCCGTCATATGCGAAATAATGCGCGAAGACGGCCAGATGGCGCGCCGCGACGACCTGGAGCTTTTTGCCAAAAAACACGACCTCAATATAGTCTACATTTCTGACATAGTGGAATACCGTCTGCGCAACGAAAGGCTGGTTCGCGTAAAGGAGGAAGAGGAGGTAGAATTTTTCGGCACGAAAGTGTTGAAAAAACGTTTCGTAGACCATCAGGGCAAAGAGCACTACGCCGTAATATTCTACAAGCTACACGAGACCGAAAACGTGAAGTTTCACAATATAGGGCCAGATGTAGATCTGCTGCTGAATCAGCACCGCTACAATCAGCTCATAGAGTCGATAGAGTATCTGAAAAAAAACGGAGGGGTCATAATCTTCCTCGATAGCCGCGATTCGGCCGGAGATACGATGAAAGAGTACGGAATCGGTGCACAGATACTTGCAGAGCTGGGAATCCGCAATATAAAACTTCTCGTTTCGAGCAGAGGAAAAGAGTTCGTAGGACTGGGCGGCTTTGGCCTCGATATAGTGGAAGAGATCGAAATAAGATAGTATGAAGATCAGGGTCTATTATGAAGACTCCGGTAGGGCTTCAATACCCCGCTAAGCCCCGTGTTATCTGGCTTTTTAAATTCGTAAAGAAAATGGGCAGAGCTTTCTTACAGAGAGTGCAAGCACACGGGACACAGGATTTACGCTTCTACAAGCGCTCGTAATAGATATGCTTTCAACATTTCATATTCGGTAAGTGCCATCCTCGGATTTTCAATCCCTTCCGTATCAAAAGGATCCTCTTTTTTTGCCTCTATGAGCCGTAGAATGTGCTTCGGGGAATAAGTAACACGATAGTGTTGTATGGTATCGATAATATCTCTAGCGCTAAAGTTTCGTTCTTTTAGCAGAAATACCACATCGTATAGATCCCGGATCTTGTTACGATCAAGAAGCAAGAGAGATTTGAGCTTGAAAATTGCCTCTTGCGATGCTATTCTCAAAGATCCAAAATGCCGTGCGTTATCCTTTTGGAGTATTTCACTCTCATAGATATTGCTTGAAGGATTGATCACAAAATCGACTTTGACACCGTCGATGATAAAACGCCTCATCACATCATCGATATCTCCACCTTCGTTGATCGCAGTATCGATAGTCCCCTGATCGAACGCAATGGGGATCACTTCATCAAACTGCTCCAAAAATGCAAGAGAGGGTAATGTATCCGCAAAGGGAAAGCAGATGTCAAGATCAAAACTCTCACGATGCCCCAGATGAAACGCCAGGGCGGTACCGCCGATTAGAATAGCACGATGTTCTTCAAAGAGCGGAATGCCTGAAAACTTCTCCAAAAGTACTTTGGTTTGTCGATTGATCATGCGGATTTCGGGAGCTCTTGGAGGTGTTGCGCAACCTGTTGCGCCAAACGCTTAGAGATACGCTCTTTATATGTCAAAAGCGCCGCCAAAATGCTCTCTTTGCCAAAATATTCGGCAAGTATGTCAATAACAAAGTCGTTATAGGCTTTTTGGAGAGTAGAAACGATGAAGAAATCTACGGGCACTTCTTTGTCGCTTTGAGCGTTCCACAAGACGGCTCTGGGAAGACCTGCTTCGATGAGATCGGCAGCAGTGACAGTCTCTTTACGATGAGGCATCTGTTTTAGGATCACCGCTGCATAGGCGGGGACTTCACCCTTTTTCTTCCAGCCGGTTACGGTGTCATACGGGATCTTTGCGTATTGGGCAAATGCCTTTTGAGTGATACCTTTGGCTTTGAGTTTTTTGATAAAAAGTTTATGGTCTATCTTTTGCATGGCCTTGCCTTTTATCTTCCTATGTCGTCATTTTAACGACTTTTTTAAAATTAGTCAAATTGACGACTATAGTTTAAGCAAAATAGGGTAT
>WFYC01000025.1 GCA_015490295.1 Hydrogenimonas sp.
GGATATGGAATAACTTGTGGCGCTCTTTTTTGTTAAATGTGCTTTTGAAAGGTTCGAGATAGTCGGCCGGTACACTAATGGCTATTTTTCCCTTTTTTCAGTGAAAGTATATTCGAAGTAGCTCCCTTTTTCCGGTTCGGAGACTATCTTTACCTCTATATTCTCTTCGTTTACGATTTTTCCGACTATGTTGAGCCCGATGCCGAAGCCCCCTTTTGTGTGGTCTTCCCTATAGTAGCGCGAGAAGATTCTCTGGGTATCTTTTATGCCTATTCCGTAATCTTTGAATCCGAGCACTATCTTGTCGCCGTCGCGTTTTAGAGACAAAATCACCTCCCCGCCCTCGTAGGAGTACTTGATGGCGTTGGAGAGGTTGTTGTCTACGATCTTCTGCAGTTTGGTAGGAACGAAGTCTATATATATGTCGTCTTCTATCTCCAGATGGAGGGTGATATCTTTTAACTCCGCTATATCTTTGAAATAGTCGGCCGATTTTTTCAGGAATTTGCTGAAGTTTATACGTTTTTTATCTGTCTTGTTGATCGTGTGCTCTTTTATCAGGTAATTCATGTCGTCATACAAAGAAGAGAGAATCTTGGCGGCTGACTTTATGCGTGAGAGGTGCCGATTTTTTCCGAACTTCTCGGTAAACATATCTATATTTATGTTGATAATGGAGAGTGGAGTGTTTATCTCGTGCATCGAGTCTTTTATGAAGTCGTCGAGGGCCCTGTTGATCTCTTTGAAGGGTCTGGAGAAGTTTTTGAGTATGAGAAAAGAGAAGAGAAATGTAACGGCAAGGATCGAGAGAAATATTATGAGAATGTTGAAGAGTATCGTGTAGATATTGAATTCTGTACCCGTTACCAGATATTTTGCCCCGAAGTAGTACTCGTCGGGAAACTCGGTTACGTAGTATCTGTAGTTTCCCTGCTTGTGGTAGCCCTGTTCCAGGTTTAGCGCGGAAATGGGCTTTTTTATGAGTGTGAAAATGGCGTTTCCGTTTCGGTCATAGAGGCCGGCCTGGTAAGATTTGAATCTCGGAAATGTGAATGTGCTCTGGAACCTGTTGTCGAATTTCTCCATCTCATTTATTATCTGGATGCTCTTTTTTTTGAGGGCCATCTCCGTTTTGACCTCTTCGAGATTGTAGGTGTAGTTGTCGTAGATCGCGAAGGGAACCATCAAAATAACCATAACTATCATGGTGTAGAGAATGGAGTATTTTAGTGAAAATCTGGACTCGTTTATATCAAGTTTCAAGTTTGTACCCCACGCCGCGGATATTCGTTATAAGATCTTTGTTCAGTTTCTTTCTGAGGTTGTTTATCTGTACCCTTACATTGGCGGGATCGACATAGTCTTCCCAGACATACTCGGTGATCATCTCCGGGGTGACTACCCGGTTTTTGTACTTGATAAAGAGATCGAGGATCATCTTCTCGGTTTTCGAGAGGCTTACTTCCTCTTCGTCTTTGGTAAGTGTAAAGGAGTTGGTATGGTATTCGTATCCTCCCGGAAGTTTTATAGTCTCTTCGTTTGAGCGTAAAGAGGCTAGCTTCAGAGCGGTTGCTACGCGCAGCTTGAGCTCTTTCATGTCGAACGGTTTTTTTATATAGTCGCAGCAACCGAGGTCGTAGCCGCGCTCCATGCTGTCTATTTCGGTCATGGAGGTTATGAAAATGGTAGGAGTTTCGACACCGTTTTTACGCAGTTGCTCCAGAAGCTCGAAGCCGTTGATTCCGGGAACGTTTACATCTACGAGCAGAAGATCGTAAGAGCCTTCGAACGTCGCATCCAGAACCGATTTCCCGTCAGAGAAATCTTCAACTATATAGCCGTTGTCTTCGAGCAGCTCTTTTATCGATTTTCTTAGCATATACTCGTCTTCGAGCAGTAGAATTTTCATTTTATTGTCCCCTGTTTACTGTTTTTATGAAAATTATGTACGATCATGTCGATAAGCTCCTCTTTCGAGAGTGCCCTGAGCCTCTCTTTTGCCGCTGAATCGAATAGGATTCTATCTTTCTCTTCTATGCTCGAGCTAAGATGGAGAATCTGTTCCGGACTCATCTGCTTGAAAATGTTTTCACTATCTGAATTGACGTAGTGGTATATGTCCTCTTTTGTACTCTCCATAGTGAAGATGCTCTTTATCAGCGACTGCTGTTTTCCGGAGAAATTATCGAAATTCTCTTTCGATACGACAGCGATGAAGTATCCAAGATGTTTGCCGTAGTCGTTGTTTATAGGATATGCCGCAAAGAAGAGCCCCGCTTTTTTGAGGTAGTCTGTATGTATAAGCTCTTCGAAGTCTTCTCTGTCGAGTGAGCCGAGCGTTTCGGCGATGTGGCGGCTGCAGTTGTTTGCGGCAATTGTATAGCCTTGTATTTTGGGGTTGTCTGCACCAAGATTTCGCTGATGTGACAGATTCGCTTTGAGTATAGGAATCGTCTCTATCCGATACTCTCTCAGTTTCGATACTACACGGTCAAAGAGGGTTGTTACTTCCAAAATGCCTATTATGTGGCTGCTGTATATTATCGGTGCAGAGGCTTTTATGCCGGCAGGAACAGTATCTTCTATCGTAGCTTTTGGGCTTCTGGTATTGACAATCTCCAGCAGATCCTGACGGCCAGATACCATAGAGGCTCCGGAGGAGTTCGCCTCCCAGCTTCTTGCGAATATGTTGAGGCCCCTTCCGAATATCTGGGTATAGATATATTTGCGGTTTAGGTGCTTTATGAAAGAGTCTGTAGTATCGTGCAGGATCTTGTAGCCTTTGGCCCTGTCGTTCTCCAAAATTGCATCGGCGATCGCCCTGTTTTTGCTCATTGCGAGCGCAAGAGAGAGCGACTGGATCTTTTCGGAGTTGAGTGTGTGTAGAAGAAATTTATTTATGTTGTCGTATGCCATGTTCATTTTATTGACCTCTCTTTTTTCATCGAGGTTCACTATAAGGAGAACGATAGCAGTGGAGAGTGCGATTATAATGGCAAAAAATATTTTTTTCATTTATCCGTTCGTTCTAC
>WFYC01000026.1 GCA_015490295.1 Hydrogenimonas sp.
TCAGGGCAAAAACTGTGAAGGAGTGACTCCCATGGAATGCTTTGAAAAGAGCAAACACCTTGCTCAGATCAAAATGATAGGGTACAATCCTGTGGAGTCGGAGGCGATGGCTCACTAGCCATCTGACACCAAATTTCGGGAGAAATTGTAGAGTGTCAGATTAAGTGTTGGCTAGTACATATGATCTGGGACTGATTTTTGATACAATTTCGTTTTTCCAAACGACCTCTTGAGGAAAACGCCATGCAGAACCCAAAACCCGAAAAAGAGAATCTCTCCAGACTCTCATATCTCTTTTCTCAGCCGCACCAGCCATTCTTTCTAGCCGGTATCGTGTGGGCGGTTTTGGCAATGGGAGCTTTTACGATCGGCTACAGTGGCACACTCTCGACCGCGCTTGACTCTACCCTTTTACACGTCTACTCCATGATCTTTATAGTCATAAGCCACTTTTTCCACGGCTTTTTGCTGACGACTTTCCCACGTTTTTGCATGAGTGCACCGGTACCGAGGGCGATCTATGTCAAACTCTTCTTGATCTACGAAGCGGGCGGAGTTCTATTTTTGACCGGTGCTCTATTTTCCGCTCCGCTCGCACTTTTCGGAACGGTTTTGATATTTGCGAGCCACGCTTTTGTCGTAAGTAACTTCAGGCAGATCTACCTTGCTGGAAGCTCTCCCGAAAAGAGAGACCCTTTCTGGCTGCTCGTAGCGCATACGACAGGACTCGTGGTACACTCTCTCTTTATAGCCGGCCTTCTGCTCGATCTGCTCGGTATAGACCTTCCTTGGCGAAGCGCTGCATACGGCGCCGGCTTCTACCTCTACCTCATCTTTTTGACATTTACGGTCGCGCAGAGGATGATCCCGTTTTTCAGCCATGTAATGGTGAGAAAGCCTGAAAACTTCATCGCTATCGTCTACGGGGCGCTCGCTCTCAAAACACTCTTTTTCGCACTCGGCTTCACTGTGGCCGAAGCTGTCGTCACGCTGGCCGCAGCCGTTTATCTGCTAAAAGAGTTTTTGAGTTGGAGGCTCCCGGTATTCAGCTCCCCCGCCATTTTATGGATACTTCACATGGGGCTCTTCTGGCTTCCTGCCGGCCTGTTTATAGACGGTATAACTTCTCTTGGACAGATATGGATGCAGACATCTTTCATATTTGCGGGTATGCACTTGGTAGCCATCGGGTTCATGGTTACGATCCTCATAGGGTTCGGCACGAGGGTAACCTTGGGACACTCCGGACAGGTACCTCATGCGGACAGGCTCACAGTCGCACTCTTCTGGTTTACGGAAGCTGTGGTTCTGTCACGCTTCTGCTACTCTCTGGCGATTGGGCTCGGCCTGGATCTTCAGTGGCTCTTCGACCTCTCCGCTACGATGTGGATGATTCTTTTCACCGCATGGGGAGCACGTTTCGGCCCGGTGCTTTTCAGGGGTAAAAAAGAGGGTTGAGCGCTACCCTTCCGATAGACCCATCTTTTCCTGGTACTCCCGCATCAATCCTCTTATCTCGTTGATATATGCCGGGATGACTCCCTCCGCCTGGCTCCACTCGACCTCTATATCGGGACCGTACTCGGCCCCCATCTCCTCGATCTTGGTCATATACTCCTCTATGGTATCGCATACGACACTCATCCCTGTCTGCTCATCCGTAAGCTCTATATACCAGCCGCCGAGGGGCTTCGCTTTTATTACCGATTTGAATTTCATTCTCTCTCCTTCTTTTGTTCTCCATACAGCATAGCCTTTGAAATCCCGTCAAAACCTATAACTCTCTCTGCGCTATGCTCTCTCATGAATTTCCGAGCACTCTCTTTGCTTTTGAACGGTATCAGCTTTATACCGCCCTTTTTATCCGGAGTGTCGACATATGCATACCACGCACGTTTTGCCCATATCGGTTTTTTTGTAGAATAACCGCGCACCACCATTTTCAATATATGCATTTTGATATTGCCGAAATCTCCCCAGCGGTTCGGTTCGAAATAGAATTTCATCATATCCACGACACCGTCGAAAGCGAGGTATCTGATTTTACCGTTTTTCTCATAGTATATAAAAGCCGCTATTTCAGGATATTTATGGACGAGCTTCCCGCATACCGGGCATCTGTCGAGACCGCTACCCTCACCTGATTCAGCTTTGCAAACAGGTGATATCGCAAAAAATAGCATCAAAACCGCTATGACCGTTACCGCTTTTTTCACAACATACACCCCCGATGTTAAATCGAATTATACCGATGCGGATCGATATTGCAACTGCTTTTTTCGCTGTTTGTAAGCAGAAATTACATATCCAGATAGCGCACAAGACCTGCCGAGAGTTTCTCAAACTCCATTATACGTGTTCCGCCGTATCGTTTAACAAATAGTTCTGCACGTGTTTTGGATGAAAGCGGTACCAGGTCGTCTCCATGGGGGCCTACGAGCCGGCTTCCAAAGACATACCACGCCTTTTTCGCATCGATCCTGCTGCCGTCCAGATAATCTTTTACATACATCCGGTCGATCTCACTGCTCTCTTTGACCCCATACTCTGGGAACCTGTATGGCGAAAAGTAGAAACCGAGCATCGATTTTACGCAGCAGAAGCGGATCTTCCTACCGTTTTTCAAAACCAGCTCGGTCTGAAACTTCGGGTATTTGTCGACCTTTAACAAATAGAGGGGATCGAGCCTGTTGGGAGTGTCGCCCCAGCCGCTTTCGGATGCACACAGTATCGACAAAGTGAGAAAAACGGCCGTAAGAACTCTCTTCATTAACCCATCCTCACTATAAAATATCTCTCTTTTTAAAGATCGTGTACCCGAAAAGTGCGAAAAGCACCCCCAGAAAAATCGGGTAGAGCACGGCGTAGAGCATCAAAAAGGTATGGCCCAGAGAGTCGAGCAGATAGTAGGCGACCGGCCCTATGACGGTCAGTTCCGGGTCAAAGAGCGCGATAGCCCCTATCCGAAATGCCTCGAGCGGATTGAGCATCGCTATAGCAAGAATCAGCTCGTCGGAGACTCTGTTTTGCATCATCAGTCCAATAAGGGCTATATCTATAAATGCGAGCAGAAGTATCCATACCGTAAAAGAGAGGCCCAAAGCCACATCATGCGACTTGACCATCGTGGAGATCAAAAAGGCTATACCCAAAAAGACGCTGCAGATCGAAAATATGAGTGCCGAGTAGAGAGTTATCATGGCCCACGGCATATCGCCGCCCTTGAAAACTCCCCACGCCACCCCTACAAAAAGCGCCACAATGACCGGGAAAAAGACGGTGGCGAATCGTCCCAGGAGCTTTCCCCAGTAGTACTCTTTCAGCGATATCGGAAAAGAGAGCATATACTCCAGAACGTTGCTCTCACGATCGCTCGAGATCGACTTTACGGTCGTAATAAGAATGAAGATCGGCAAAATTATGATGGTAACCTGTATAAACACTAGCAGCAGACGGCTCAGCCCCGTAAAACCCATGACCACCGAATCGGTTATTCCGCTTATGAAAAAGAGACCCATCAGCCCGCCGAAAACGAACGCATAGACATAGAACCATCTCGCCCTGAGACTCTCTTTAATGTCCAGGTAGGCTACCAGTGCGAGGTTTTTCATCTACTCTCCCCGACTCATCACACGTCTTTTAACCTCTTCATAATCTATCACCTCGCCGTTGCCGGCATCCTCTTTTCTCTTGTGAGCGGCAAAGCCGTATCCCATCGGCGTGACCTGATTTGTCGAATACCACGCCTTTTTCGCATCTATCCACTCGCCGGTTTTGGCGTCTTTTACCCAGATGACCGCTTTGTCTTCCCAGTTTTTTCCCTCTTCCCTGAACCACAGAATCGCACACCCTATATCGTCGAATTTGTAATGTTTATGACTCTTCGGGTCTACTACCTGTACCGCAAAGTTCCTGTCGCTTACAGCCATCTTGCAGCGTTCACACATATCGCGGTCCCAGTGCATCTTTTCAGGATTTCTCCACTCCTTCTTTTCACACCCTCCAAAACCGGCCATGAAAGAAAAGCCTACCAGCAAAACCAGCATCCATTTAAATCTTCTCATCTTCTACCACCTTTCCTAGATCCATGTAAATTTTACGATTGACAAGCCCCTCGACCTCTTCGAGGCGGTGGGTTATGAAAATCGACGAATGCTCATAATCCAAAGAGTCGAGCAGCCTGTAGAAGCGTTCCCTGGCTTTCGGGTCCAGGTTCGCCGTAGGCTCGTCGAAAACCAGCAGACGGCTCCTTTTCGCAAGGGCTATGGCGATAAGCAGCTTCTGTTTCATACCGCCGGAGAGTTTGAAGAAGGGCTTGTCCATATGCCCCTTCAGATCCAGCTCCATTGCCTCAGACTGCTCTATTATACGCTCCTTTTCGGCCCCGGTGCTTCTATGCACGAAAGTGAGTAGCTCCGAAAGGCTAAGCTTCACGGGAGGAGGCATCTGCGGTATGAATCCTATATTCTCGAGCACCTTGACCCTCTCCTTGACCGGGTCACACCCCTCTACCCGTATTGTACCGCCGTCAAGATGATAAAACCCGAGAACGGCTCGCACCAGAGTCGTCTTTCCCGCACCGTTTGGTCCCATCATCGCCACCCGCTCTCCCAGAGCGATATCGAGCGTGACATCGTCGAGAACTCTCACTCCCATGAAACTCTTGGTTACGTTCCGCGCTTCGACAATATTCACGCCTCTCCTTTAAACGAGATCTTTCAGTCTGAATGTGTAATTATACGCATCTGTATGACAAACGTCAAAACATCTTGCACAGAGGGTGCAGTCGCCGTTGACTACGATCTGTTTGTCTATGCCCTTCTCTTTTCTCTCTTTGTCGTATTTGGGTTTCGTAAACTCTATCACATGGTTTTCGAAACAGGCATCCAGACACGCTCCGCAGTGGTCGCACTTCTCCATATCCCACTGCACCTTCGTGGTACTGACCCAGCCGAGAAAGTTGTATGTGGTTCCGACAGGGCATATATATTTGCACCACATCCTTCTGGAGTAGAAGATCTCGAAAAGCAGAATCACTATAACCCAGACGATTGCCAGACTCCAGCCGTAAGCGATGAAGCGGCTTATGATCCCTATCGGGTTAATAACCTCGAAGACAAGATAGCCGTCGACGAACGTGACGATCAGTATGACCGCCCAGAACGCGAAACGGATTCTCGGATCCCAGCTTCGCTCCTTTATCCACTTTTTCGAAACAAGTTTCTGGTGAATATGCTCACCTATCTCGCTGATTACCCCATACGGGCAGGCCCAGGCGCAAAAGCTCTTGCCGCCGACAAGCAGATAGAAAACGGCGATCGTCACCGAGCCTATTATCATGTTTGTATGTAGCGTATGGGTAGCCAGAAATGTCTCAATGACGGTAAAGAGATCTATGAGGTGAAATCCGAGCAGCCTGGAACCACTCATAGTCCCCTCCAGCATCTGTATATCTATATGATACGACAAAAAGAAGGCTATATTTATGACTATTACACTCATCCAGCGCCAAAACCGCCATGTTGGACGAATCCCACCGCTCTTACTTCTGTAATAGAAGGTAGAAAGAAACGGCGCTCGGATAATCTCTTTTATACTGCTGTTGTATCTATCCATTCTCTATCCTTTTGGATGCAGCCTCCTATCTGTTGGCCGCATCCAGTTTCTCTTTGAACGTTCCTATCTCTGTGCTGAGTGCTTTGAGGTCATCGTCGCTCATCTTTGAAAGCAGGCCGTACATCACATAATTTTTGCGGCTTCCCGATTTGAAGCTCGCCAAGGCCTCATATATATAGTCTTCGCTCTTTCCAATGAGCCTCGGTCCCACGGCTCCCTCCCCGTTGACACCGTGGCACGAGGAGCACTTCTGCTTGTAGAGCGGGCTCACTTTGAACGCCATCGCGCTTCCGGCACGCTCTTTAAGCGCTTTGAGCTTTTTGGCTACCTCGTCCTCCTCCTCTTTGCGTTTTTCAGCCTCGCTCTCCTGCTGCTGTTTCACTACAGGTTCGGATACATTAGGAATCGGCACCTCCTTGGACTTCTCTATGATCTCCTCTATCTGCTTGAAGCGTTCCGCCTTCCTGTCTAGTTCCATCATGAAAACGACCGCCCACAACGCCAAGAGTGTAGCTATGGCGGCGATAATATGTCTTATCATTGTTGTCCTTTTCTAAGTTCTTGAATCTGACGATTGAATTTTGCTATCTCCGAAGCTATGCTTTCAAGTTTTTCATCATCCATCCCGGCAGTCAACTCCTTCATCAATACATTCTTCTTATCGCCCGACTTGAACTCCAGCAGACGTTTATAGATAAAGTCTCCGTCTTTCCCGAGCAGAGATGGCCCTATGACACCGTTGGCATAGTCATCGTGGCACGGTGAACATTTGATGATGAAGTCGCGGCTCAGCTTCTTGATCATCATCGTAACCATAACACGCTCATACGGCGAGCGAATGTTCAGGTAGGCATCTATGGTAGTGCGCCTCTTCTCTTCCTGTGTTCCGTTCGCCTTCTCTTTGTTGTACGAGTAGTAGAACTCTCCGCTGTTCTCTTTCGACGCCTCCTCACCGGCACTCTTCTTCACGACACCCGGCGTCACCTTGATCTGCCCGGATGGGGCCTGCTGAGCCTGCGGCTTCTGCTCTCTCTTCTCTTCACAGCCGGCAAAACCCATGAGCAGCAGAACCGAAAACGTAAACACCGATATCTTCCTAAGCATTACTCTCCCCTCCCTCTTTGTATATATCTGCATAGCTCTTGCGCGGTATGATCTTTATAACATCCACCGGGCAGAGTTCGACGCAGGCCCCGCATCCGTTGCACGCCTCCCTGATCTCGGGGAGCATACCTCCGCCCTCGGCCGCGACCATCCCTATAGCGAGCGTATGGTCGGGATGGTAAGGGCACATATCGGCACATATCGTACACGACTCCTGCCCCCTGTGCTTCTCAAGTTTTAGAAGCAGCTCTTTTTGAAGCTGAACCTTTTCGGGATCGTTCGGAGAGATCTGCACCCTTTTCTCACGGCGCTCTGCGGCCGTAAGAACCTTCGTGTGGTCATATATACGATCTATCCCGCTGTCAGGGACCGGTTTGCCCACCTTGGCGAGACACCCGTCCGGATCGTGCACCAGCGCGATCCCCATATGGACATACTCTATACTGGCGTGCTCATGGTCCAGTGCACCGCTCGGACATGCGAGAACACATGGAAACGCTTCGCAGAGATAGCATCCCCGCTCCCTCGGCTCTATATATGCC
>WFYC01000027.1 GCA_015490295.1 Hydrogenimonas sp.
CTCTATCTTCTTCTTCTTTAAAAATGATATTCTCATCGGTTAAAACGATTTTCCTTTTTGCTTTTTTTATTTGGTTATAGTAAACCAATCCGGGGATAATCACTGCAAATAACGCATGTGTAAAAAAATATACTCTTGATGTTTCATTCTCCGTTCCAAACGGATTTACAAAGTAAAAATATAAAACAACGACTGCAGCAACCACTAAATACATACCGCCGAAAATATAGTTGTAATCATCAATTACAATCGGATCCTTGTCATAATCTCTCTTCATGATTTCCTACTTTTCTATCTTCGATCACAAAACTCTCTGAACTTTTCTATATCTTTTTCAAGCGCAGTCAATATTGCAACATTCATATCTTTTTATATCGGATTAAAACAGAAAATATTTTATTTTCAAAAGCGTAGTTACTTTATTTACGGGAGGTCTGCAGGCGGCGCAGCTCTATATTTTGGTTGCCGGCTCCTGGCCGCTGCAGCAGGAGCCCTCTTCTTTGCACTCATCACGTTTTTTGCGCGTAAAGAGCGGACGAAGGAGAATCCACAATATAAGGGCCCAGAGCGAAACGGAGCTTAAAACCGTGAGCCAATCTCCATGCTCCTCTACATGCACTACCGAACACGGGTCTATCTGCATGGAACTGAAGAAGAGGTCGAGCATGACTCCGAAGATCGTGGAGCCTGCGACAATGGTGAACAGGTATATCACGAGCGACCTGGTGCCTAGCATCTTTTTGACTACGCCGATGGTAACGGTATTCGTGGCAGGTCCGGCGCTCAAAAAGACGAAGGCGGCCCCGAGGCTTACACCGCTCAGCACCAAAGATGCGGCTATAGGCAGGCTTGCGGTCGCGCATACGTACATCGGAACGGCTATAGCGATAACGAGCAGATAGCCTAGCCATGTATATCCGCTTAACCACTCACCCAGGTTTTGGGGAATGGCCGCGGTAATGGCAGCACCTATCAAAAGGCCGTAAAAGAGAGGTTTCGCTATATCTCCCATCAGCGTTACGAAGCCGTAGCGCATAGCATTGGCAAAAGAGAACTTTTTTTCCGCCTTTTCGGCACAGCCGCCGTCGCATCCGCATTCGGAAGGGGCTTCGGCAGTTTCGCTCTTCGAGGTTGAAAATCTGAAACCGCTCTGCCCGTCGGCTTGTACGGCACTACCCATTTTAGCGACGGACGGCTCCTTTTCGTCGATAAGGTTGCTGACTATTCCGGCTATAAAGGCGATGACGATAGAGGTGAGGACGCGGTAGATCGTGAATATCCACCCGAACATCCCGAATGTGGCCAGAATCGAATCTATGCCGGTAATGGGTGTGGATATTAGAAAACTCAGAACCGAACCGCGGCTTGCACCCTCTTTTCTGAGCGATGCGGCAAGCGGGATCACTCCGCACGAGCATACGGGAAGGGGAATGCCAAAAAGCGTAGACTTCAAAACCGAAAGTACGTTATCACGCCCCAGATGCCGCTGTATGAAATCTTTAGGCAGCCACTCGTGCAGAACTCCCGCGAAAAAGAGTCCGAAAAGTATGTATGGAGCCATCGCTCCGGTAAGCTCCCACAACGCCGTGAAAAAAGCGGCAAACATCTCCACAACTGCTCCTTGCATAGCACCGATTTTTCATGATAACGGCAGATTTATTCTATTCAGCTTAGAAAAAAGAATAAATTTAAGCTTCAAGAAACAGTTATGTGTTATTATTAACCAAAATTATTTCGGTTTTGTTAAAAGGATTGTTCACCTTGCAGCAGCTTCAGAAACTTCCCATAAAAGTGGTATATGTAGAAGATGACGAAACCATTCTGAAAGAGACGGCCGGCTTTTTGCAAAAGCATGTTCAGGAGCTATATACCGCAACCAACGGAAAAGAGGGGCTGGAACTCTTCCTAAGCACCAAGCCGGATGCCGTCATAACCGACTTCGTCATGCCTGTAATGGACGGCCTAGACATGATAAAAGAGATAAAACGGCGCCATCCCGATACCCCCATTTTCGTAACCACATCGTTCGAAAACGATACTCTGCACCTAACACGTGCGATAGAGTACGGAATTACGCAGTATATCTCGAAAAGGTCGAAACCGAACAGGCTTGTAGAGTCGATATACGACTACTTCAAAAGCAACGATCGATTTCTGTTTAACCTCAAGCTCTCGCATGACGGTAAGATTTTGTCGATAGGAGAGAAGTTTGCCTACTTTCTCGGCTACGACCCGGAAGAGCTGCAGTGTGAACCTGTCGAGCGCCTCATAGAGCCGCTGCCGCATATCCACAACCGACACTTCCTCAAAAGACTCAAAGAGCAGAAAGATATAGAGTACGCCCACTGTATATTCAGAAGAAGAGACGGCGGCGACCTCGTTCTAAGCGGGTCTGCACACTTTTCACCAGCAGAAGATGAGAAAAATTATATCACGAAGTGGCACCCTATCGAATCGATCGTCAAAAGCAACGAAGAGATAAAAGAGAGGCTTGCGAAGGAGGAGTATCTCAAATCACTTATGAAGTTCCACGCCGAAATCAGCCAGGATATAATTACATCTTTCACCGTAGAAGAGTTTCTGCTCGGTTTTATCGAAAAGCTCCCAATGATAAACATAGGCACCCTCGGCTTCATTATGCTGACGGAAGGCTCCACATTAAAAGATATCATCCACCCTTCGTACCCGGGACTCTGTCTGGAGTCACTGATGCCTAAACCTATAGACCTGAACGATCCAAAGAACGAGGAACGGTATCTGCCGTGCTTTCTGGCGGCAAAACACAACCAGATGGTTTTCGTAGACGACATCTCCAGCCTGCCCGATACCGAATTGAAAGATGTACTGCAAAAAAACTGTATAGTAACAACGATATCGATTCCGATGAGGATAAGAGTGCAGAACGGGCCCACAGGCATACTGACGCTTCTTTTTCAGGAGAACCATACATTTGACAAAGAGGAGCTGAATCTATGGCAGAACGTCGCCAATACGGTGGCGTTCGGCATAGAGTCCATCAAAGCGAGGCTGGAGCGGGATGCACTTATTCTGAAACTGGATATGATGGCCCATACCGACAAGCTTACAGGCACCGTAAACCGCCACAGGGGAGTGGATCTGCTGGAGCATGAGATAAAAAGGGCTCATCGATACAAGCACGCCTTCTCTCTCATCTACTTCGATATAGACCACTTCAAAAAGATCAACGACACATACGGCCATGCAACCGGAGATGCAGTGCTCGTAAAAGCGACTGAAACTATCAGGAGAAACCTTCGTGCCACAGATTCGCTAATCAGGTGGGGAGGGGAAGAGTTTCTGATCCTTCTGCCCGAAACCGGCCTCGAAGACGCTGTACACATTGCGCAGAAACTTCGTGAACAGATAGAGAAACGCTCTACCGACATTCCGGTTCCGATAACAGCCAGTTTCGGTATAGCTTCATGGAAGGAGGACCAGACTCTTGATACCCTTATACACCGTGCCGACTCAAAAATGTACGAAGCGAAAAAGCTCGGACGAAACCGTATAGCCTACTGATCGTAAAAGATCGCCTGAAAGTCTTTTTTCGTATCTTCAGAGGTTATGGAGCTTTGCTTCTCAAGACCGCCTCGGGGAGTATGTAGTGAATAGTGAAAGGTGAATAGTTCTGGATGCGGCCTTGCCGCTTCCATATAATTGAATTTTTCGGAGTCTTTATACTGCCGTGATTCACAATACAAACGACATATCCATTTTAAAACTAGATAAAATGGGAGCAAAGCGACCTTTCCGAAACTTTTCGTTTTTCACTTTTCACTAAAAAGCCTACTACGATGCCATATTTTCCCGTTTCCTAACCTCCAGAAAGAGGTCCAGGTTCTCCAGAAAGAGATCTATCAGGTGCGGATCGAATTTTTTTCCTCTCTCCCTCTTCATGAAATCTATAATCTCCTCTACAGGCCAAGACCTTTTGTATGAACGCTCCACACTGAGGGCATCGAAAACATCCGCGATAGCGACTATTCGGCCAAATATATGAATCTCTTCACCCTCTTTCGCATACGGATATCCGCTGCCGTCGTAACTCTCATGATGTTCGAGTGCCACGATACGTGCGGCTTTCATGAAAGATCTTTCCGAGTTGCCGAATAGTTCGCCGCCTATAACTGTATGCTCTCTTATGATCTTCTCCTCTTCAGGCTCCAGTTTGTCCGGTTTGAGCAGTATCTTGTCTGGTATTGCGATCTTGCCTACATCATGCATGGGAGCCACTATTCCAAGCAGTTCCACCTCCTCTTCGCTCAAACCTGCAAGGCGACCGAGTATACGGCTGTACTCCGCGACCCTTTTAACATGGTAGCCGGTCTCCTGGGAGCGGCTCTCAACAACTTCCCCGAGTATATAAAGAAGCTCTTTTTGCGTATTGCGTATCTCTTCGTTGAGCTTTATGATATCGGTGATATCGTTATGGATACTGATGATCTCCTCTATCTCCCCGTTAAGGCGGTATATCGGTATGAATACCGAGTCGGAAACGTACATCCTGCCGTTTCTGTCCATGCACCTGATACGTTTTCTCAAAACGGTGCGGTTGCTGATCGCTTCGGCAACCTTCGCTCTCAAGTCGGTTTCCAGATTCGGGCATAGCTGATAGAAAGAGCGTCTGACCAGCTCGTTTTTTTCGAATCCAAAAATCTTGTCGAATCTACTATCGGTTTTCAGTATCGTTCCATCTTCAAGAAAACGGCAGATAGCGGTACCTTCATTGATGGCGTTTTGATACTGTTTCAGGAAGTGTATCTTTTCGTAGAGTGTATCTTGTGTCTGGTCGAGCTCGTTCTTCAAAAGCTTTCGATAGTTGACGAGCTCCGTAATGTCGTCCAGAAGCATCATGAACTGGTAGGATGGATTCATCGTATCGTAAATGGGGATCAGCGTCGCTTTGAATATCAGTTCACAGTCGGAGTGTGATAGCAGGTTCACCTCTCCGTACCAGCTTTCTCCACTTTTAAATGCCTCAAAGAGTGAATCGTAGCGGTTGAAAGTGTGGTCTCTGTAGAGCAGATCTTCGAACGGCTCTCCAAGAAGAATATCTTCCGAATATCCGAGCAGACTGTTCATTCCCTCGTTGATCCGCTTTATCCTACCCTTCTCATCCAGATAGATCAGAAGAGCGCTCTCCTCTATGGCCAGGTAGTGTTGTGCAAGTGTCGACTGAGTTCTGGATCTTGCGCGCTGCCCAAAAAGCTTCTCGGCAGTCTTTTCGACCGTTTTTACAAGATCGGTTATCTTGACGGGTTTTGACAAAAATGAGTTTATATGCGCATCTATGGCAGCGGAGAGGCGGTAATCTTCACTGAACGAAGCGGTCAGGACGATCGGTGTCTCCTCGTCTGTCGTACGAATGGCTCTCGCCATCTGGATACCGTCCATTTTTGGCATACCCAGATCTGTGACGACTATATCGGGACTACACTTTTCAAAAAGCTCCAGACCCTTCTCTCCATTTTCGGCAACCCAGAGAGTTTTGACGCGTGGAGCCAGAAAAGGTATAACTCTCCTTCGTATATCCTTGTCGTCTTCCACATACAAAAGAGTACAACTATCCAGAGGATTCTCAAGCTCCAAAACTGCCCTTTAAAACTACAACATTATCAATACTTCGCCAATACCGCCACCTTTTTGGAGAGTAAAATTCTTAAATTCCTGCCGTTGCCGTAAAAGGTTCAAAACTCTCTTTATAAAGGCATACAGCTTCAGGCTGCGGATTAACCGAATATAAGCAAAAACTCTTCCAGTTTTCTCTATGTAAAGGAATATTTCGGCAAGTTATGAAAAATATTTAGATAAACAAAACGATAGTTGTTTGTAATATATTTGATTAGGTTTTAAAAAACATGGTAAACGGCAACTTTTAAAGATTTCTGTTTGATCAGGCTGTTTTGACGAGCTTTTGAGTGTCCAGAAAAAACAGGTAGGTGTCGATTCTCTTTTTATCCGGCATCAGATGCAAAAGGGCCTCTTTATACCGTTTGAGCTGCTCTTCATAGGAGCTTGAATCGTGAGGGGTAACCGTTTTGTAGTCTATTATGACTCCGATATCTCCTTTATCCACAAAAAGATCAATTACACCGGCTTTTGACCTATAGACAAACGGCAGTTCATGAAAAACTCTGCCCTCCGTCAAAAACGAATACTCCATATTCGCTCTAGAAGTCTCCACAATCCTCTTCGCCTTTTCGACATCGCACAAAGTTCCGTAACGGTTGATAAAGGCGTCTTCGTCTTCCGTCTCGAAAAGATAGTGCACCCCGAGTCCGAGATATATAGCCTCGAAGTCGTTCGCTTCATACTTTTGGATCTCGGTCGTACTCTCCTGTCGGCCGTAGCTTTTTGGAGTGTAGCGCAAAGGCTGTACTTTATTCGGCCTCTTTTCGGCTCTCTTTTCACACCTGAGCTCTCCGGCGCTCTGCTCTTTCAGATCCAAAAAACCGAATGTGGAGGATCTGCTCTTTTTCAAAACGAATAGCGACTCCCTCGCACGTGTGAAGGCTACGTAACTTCGGTTCATGGCATCTTGCCGCTTGAGACCATTTTCACGTTCGAGCGCTTCCGCATACTCCGCATCGACCGCTTCCCTGTTTTTGAACTTTACCCATACCTCTTTCAGGTCGATTCCGCTGTAATCGAAAATAAGGGAAGAGGTATCGTTTTTCTCACGTCCGAGTCTATCCAGGACTATCAGATGTTCAAACTCGAGGCCTTTGGATTTGTGTATCGTCAAAACGTTGATACCCTCCACCTCTGACGCCGGAAGCTCATCTTCATAGTTTTGCACTTCGTGTACAAATTCCACAAGATCGTTCAGCGGTATGGAAAACTCCAGAAGCTTCATTGCCGCCTCATCGAAAAAGTCGTACCTGCTCATGATCTTCTTCAACATGGCGGCAGGCCGTTCGAGCTGAATATCTGGGTTGAATCGCGGATCGTAGGGGCTGTTTGTCAAATAGAGGAAATTGAGCCTGTGCAAAGAGCCGTCATCTCCCCTCTCGTTGCAGTAGATGAGCCTCATCATCTCTATCATGGCACGTGCCGTCGGCTGCTCTTTGACCATAGCGCGCTTGTGTGTCGCAATAGGCTTCCCAAACCGCTCTTTCACATACTCTGCGACCTGAAGTATCTCTCTGTTGTCATGCACCAAAATGGCAATATCTTTATCTGGCGCGCCGTGATCGAAAAGGGTCTGCAGCGCCTTACCCATCATCTCCAGCGGCTCTTCGCCTTCGGCTACCTTTACGTAGCCTCCCTCTTTGTAGGCCTTTTGAGGCGGTTTTACATAGTCGAAAGTTCTGTTTACGAACTCGACTATCTCGGACCTCGAGCGGTAATTTGTCTGAAGATGTTCCACCTTGACCCCGAACTTTTTTGCCACATGGGCGAAAAGCTCCTTCTGCCCTCCCCTGAATCGATATATGGACTGCTTCGTATCACCGACATAAAAGAAAGAGCGCCGATCGGATCCGGCCGCGATCTCTGCAATTATCGGCTCGAAAATCCTATATTGTGTTACGGATGTATCCTGAAATTCGTCGAAGAGAATATGCCCTATTCTGGCATCGAGTCTGAAGTATAGAAAATCGGTAAAATCCCTCTGCCGCAAGAGTTCGTAGACCAGATGCTCGATATCTTTGAAATATAGCTGTCCGGCACTCTTCATATGTGCCGACCTTACACTTTTGTAGCGGTTGTAGAGCCCAAAAATTCCGGATAGAAAAAACCTCTCTTTTCTTCGGTAATATCTGCGCACAGCCTCTTTCAGTTCGCCGAACCAGACATCCAGAATCGGCTCGTACCCCTTTTTGTAGTCCCAATAGTTCAGGCTCTCTTTCGCAAACCACCCTTTTGCAACCACATCGGCGAGAGAGTCGAACCTCATCGTCTTTTTCGCCCGTTCACTGATCGGCTTGTCAAGCAGAAACGATCCTATCCTGCGTGCCGTTTCCATCGCTTCACTCTCATCGAGCGGTTCTACGGAAAAAGAGAGGCAGGGAAGCTCTTTATCTTTTTCGTAGAGTGTTTCAAAAAAATCTATGAAACTTCTACTCTTTTGACTCTCGAAACGGGCAAAATCGACCAGTCTGGTATACTCTTTGTCGTTGAGCTCTTTTAAAAAACGCTCAAACAACTCATCTTTCGGCATAGCCGCTATCTCAAAATCGCTCTGCACCCCCGCATACCAACAGAATCTGCGCAATACTTGGTTCAGGAACCTGTCGATCGTCATGACCTTCAGATCCGATGCCAAAAAACGCGAAAGAACTTTGGGCCTCTTAGCCTCGATATCCCGCAAAGATATTCCGCTCATTCCAGACACTTCATTCGCCATCTCCGGCTGCATAGACTCCAGTGAATCCACCAGCCTCTCTCTCATCTCACCGGCCGCTTTGTTGGTAAATGTTATAGCCAGAATTTCAGATGGGTTCGCATCGCCGAAAAGGAGTGAAAGATAGCGTGCCACCAATGCAAACGTCTTACCGCTTCCCGCACTTGCACTCAACGCCAGCATCCGCTCCATCACTCTCCTTTTTTACTGTACCGGGCAATTGTATAACGCTATCATATCAAATTTTTTTACACACAGGAGGCGGTATACGGGCGGGCTATTGACTGCTGCAAAGAGCCGTTTGAAGTATATGTGGGAGCGCACAACCCGCTAAACATGCTCAAAGCTGCGGCGGCAATCAGTTCATAGGCGCGATTTCAACTCTTTTATCAGCTCTTTCTGGCGCTTGTATATGTAGTCGAAAATATAGCTTTCACATATGTCATCCGGCTCCAGAAGCACAATGACTTTGTGAAACTCCTTTTCATTGCGGTTGAAAAGAACGTTGGCTTGAACCGTAATGTTTACAAACCCCTCTTCGTTCTCCCACGGCAGCTTGAAAGAGAGTTCCGCTTTGCGGCTTTTAAGCTCGTTCTCTTCGAACTTGTCCAGGTTGAAAAGTATCGCGATCGAGTTTATCGAAATATCGTGCACATATCCGGTGTAGTGGCTTTTTCCAAATTTCAGTGTAATAGGGAGCCTGGAGGTGACGGTAACTCGCGTATGCTTTCGATTGTTGATGGATGTCTTCATCGTTTTTAGATTCTTCAGTATGGCGAGCGGTCTCGTCGCATCGACGAAGTGCACATCGGCATGCAGATCGGAAGGCAGGTGTGCAGACTGCAAAACCACCCCCTTCTCGCTCTCCATCACGAACTTCTGAATCTTTTCGGCAGTGACGATGATTTTGTCCTCTTCCATCTTCAATATTTTGGTAGGAGTGCTTATCGGAAGCCCCTTGTAGATATTCAGAAGCTTCAAAGGCAGCTGGCTAGCCATTATGTTCGTCAGAAACTGGCGCAGCACATCCGTCTCTTCCCGGCTCTCTTCACTGCTTGAGGTTTTGTATATATTGAACTCTTTGGTATCCGAAACGCTGATAGAACCGGCATGCTCTTTTTCGATCAGGTTTATCATAGCGTTCAGATCTGTGTTCCCAATCTCTATCAGTGTAAAATCGAGCGCCGGTACGATCTCATTGTAGAACTCTTTCGAGTTCATCTGGGTAATGAAAAACGATACTCTCTTTTTCAACTCCTCCTGAGATTATGTTTTCAAAGAGTACCAGCGCCATATCTGGCTGCCAAAGGCCGTAAGCTTCAAAACTCTCGAAGAGCTTCAAGAGCAGCTCGTCGAGCTCTTTTTGGATTGTGTGGACCGTGATCCAGTCGAAATCTTCGACAATCTGGTTGAAATTCTTCATTCTGACCACTAGAAGAGCCAGCGGTACCGATATGTCGATACGCTGCGCCATTTTGTCTTTCATCCGATCGATGAACTCCAAACGTGTAATGTGCGAAGGGCTTTCGTCGTTTTGCGAAGAATCCAGTTCCAAAACCGTAAATAGGCTCTCTTTCGACGAGCGCTCCTCATCTTTGCAGACCATGAGGCGATGCCCTTCATACTCAATGCTCTTCACTACACGCTCCGATTCGCTCTCATTCAGCGGCGTAAAGAGTTCCGACAACTTCGGGGCGGCCTCCTTTATCTTCTCCACACCGAACAGCTTTTTTGCACACGTATTGAGATAGACGATCTGGCCACTGCCGCCGAAAAGAATCTTTGCCGGGCCCATTTCAGCTATTTTATGCAGCTGCGCCGCCCTGCCGCTCTCCTGAAGCTTCTCTATCAACGACGGTAAAACAGCGGCCAGGACCTGGGTCAATTCATCCCTGCTGCCGGGTATTTTGTCCAGACTAAATACCCTATGTTTTATCGCGAACTCCATCATGGAAGGATCTTTGGGGTTGTCACAAAAAAGAAGAGTCTGCCAAAAAGGGATTTTTCTCAGCCGTTCCATACACTCTTTGGCGCCCTGCAGATCATCGTCGACAAAAAGAAGAAGAAGGTGCGGAGGCGGCTCGAAATCGAGCGTCTCGACATCTTTGAACTCCGCAATCGTGCAGATATTTCCGTATGAAGAGCACCACTTCGGCAAATCTCCCCAGGCGGAGCCTATCACAAGAGTCCGAAACAGTCTAAAACGTTTTAAAAACAGCTCATCATTCATCGATACTTCTTTCATAGACACCTGCAAAGAGTTGGGTCATACAGGTGAACAGACCCGCGACATGGGTAAAAAAATGTTTTTTTTCGAAATATTATAACCAATATCTCAAAACCGTTCACCCCCTGCCGCAGGCGGTCTTGTAGTCGCAGTAGCGGCAGGCCGATTCGTCGTACGTCTTTTCAAACCTGATTTTCTGCATAACCGCAAGCTCATTGAGGATCTTTTTGAGCCTCTCTCCACGCTCTGATGTATCTACCGGAATTTCAACACCTTTATAGAGATCCCAATAGAGCGTCTCCAACCTCTTCCCAGGATATACCGACTCCGCCCAGAGACGGTAAAACAGAAGCTGAAAATCGTTCTCGTCCTCTACCGTTTTCTCTACTTTTTTTGATGTTTTATAATCTATTGTACGTACCGTACTTTGCGAAACATCTACCCTGTCTATCTTTGCACTGAGAGTAAAGCCCTCAAACCCCACTTCACACCAATCCTCAACAACAGGGTGGCTCATCGACGTCATGTTTTCAAAATCGAGTTCACAAAACCTCTTCAGGCGCTCCTCCCATTCTATAGATATCTCAAGGCGCTGCATCGCTTTGGATGCACTTTTGTAAAGATTGTCCATGACAAACGAGAAGTAATCCCCATGAGAAGCGAACCTCACTTTCGATCCGGCCGCAGCTTCGAGGGCGGCGTGAATCAACGAGCCCATGTTCGGCTCTTCCTCCCGCTCCGCGACCATTATTTCGAGAATATATCTGTAGTAAAATCGTCTGGGACATGTCAGAAAATCTTTCAGCCTGGTAGGCGTGAGCCGGCGGCTGCTCATGAAGGGGTTGGCAGCTTCAATCTCCTCTTCATAAAGGGTCGGGGCTTTGCAGGCAGGGGCTATTATGGGTCTGTAAAGGGCGTCGGAAACGTCCGGATCGGCCAGCTTCAGCTCTTTTAGGAAACGGCTTGCGGAAGCCTCTTCATTTTTTACATAACATAGAGCCGCTCTTTTGCTCCTCAGCATCATAAGGTAGTAGTAGTTTTTCTGCAGACTCTCTTTGTCGCTGCGCGTCGGCATATCGGCATGGCGCCTTATGGCGGAGTTCAGGAAAAGATCTTTTTCGCCCACCTTGGGAACGGTATCTTCGTTGAAATCTACTATGACCACACCGTCGAAACTCTTCCCCCTGCTCTCGAGCACTCCCATGACCGTGATCTTTCCACCTCCCACATCGTCGATGCTCAGACTCTGAAGCCTCTGCAGCCAGCTCTGCAGGAGATTGAGAGCGGGCTCGTTCCGAAGAAGAGGGGCGAATCTTTTGAAGATGAACTTGGCCTCGTCTATAGCCTCATGCTCTTTGGGGGAGATCTCGATATCCTCTATGAAATCGACAAAAGAGGCGAAGTCGGTAACTTTTCGGAACCTCTCGACGATCCCGCTTGCGGCCGCCTTCTCTTTGGCACTCTCGCTTCTATCCGTCAACGCCTCGTAGAGATCGGCCAGACTCCTGTAGTAGCGGCTCTGTGTAAATGGGGTGCCCATCGCATAGTTGAAATTGCCCATGTCGTCGAAAAGCTTCAGGTATTCGGCAAACGACTCGTCGGGAAGAATCACCGCCACCCTATCGGGATCGGCTCCCTCTTCGACGAATCTCTCAACCGACTCGAGCACGAAGGCGACCTGGTCTATCCTCTCGTTGAACGAGGCCACCTCTATGCGCTTCGGATCCAAAGAGCCTACCGTCTCTTCAAAGAGAACTCTTTTCGTACTCCACTCGAGCGTATAGCGCTTACCAGGTTCGAGACGATCCTGCGACCCGATTCTATCGAGCAGTTTTGCATTGAAAGGTGTAGCCGTAAAGTGCAGAAAGAGTGGAGTCTCTATCTGTTCCAGCAAAGAGGTTTCGAAACGGCTCAAATAGCCGTCTACATGGATGTCGATACGTCTGAAGCGACCTAAAAACTTCTCGTTCACTCTGTAGTTTCTCATGGTTACGAGATCTACAAGGCCATCCTTTTCCAGCTCCTGCGCGTACTTTTCGTGAATCCTCTGCAAAAGAGCCAGATGCTCTTCGAAATCTGCATAGGTATCGGCACCTCTTAGCGCCTCTATACCGACCTGCTCCGCGAACATCTCTTCGAAAAAACGGAACAGAAAGCTGCTGTTTTTCAAAAAACTCAGAAACTCCCTCTCAAAGCCCAGCGCACCTATATCGAGATCTTTCACCGCCCGGTATAGGTAGAGCACCCTGCCGGCCTCGTCCACGAAAGCCCTGCCGGGAACGACGATGCAGCGCTTTATGAACTCCTCCATCGTATAGAGTTTGGGAAGAAGCGCACTCTCTTTGGAGGCGATATAGTCGCGAATACGGCGCGAGGTGGAAAATACTATACACTCCATCACTCGACCCGCTCGAAGATTCCAAGTTTTCGGTTTTTTACTATATTTCGATACGGAAGTGCCAGGCCGTGCATAGATATATATACACCGGGCTTCAGGAACCCGGCGGAACTCACCGCGAAGGTCAGATTCGAAACCGCTTCGATCGGATCGATCGAAAACGGCACCATAGCTCCTGTCAGAACGACAGTTTTCCCGCCTCCGTTTCCAATAGCCGCCTCTATCGCTTCGGCGCTCCTGTCGATCGTATCGGTACCGTGAACCACGACTATCTTTTTCTCCTTCGAGCCGCATACCTCTTCGCTCAAAAGCTCTCTGTCGGCATCGTCCATATCGAGGCTGTCTTTGTACAGCAGCCCGACAATGGATATCTCTAGAGCGCTCCTGACCGGCTCCAGAGCGGCAACTACGGCATCGTTATCGGATGCAACGACCAGCTCTCCCCTTATCGGATCGTATCTTTTGTTGAAAGTTCCGCCTGTGTTGATGATCTTGTACAACTTTTGCAGCTCCCGAAAGTTATCTACTGCAGATTATACCTCATTGCCGCCGCCAAGCAGCTTCGGAAGATCGGCGATAGAGTCGATCAGGCAGTCGGGTTCTATCCCCCTATTCAGATCTTCCGGGCGGAACTTTCCTGTTTTTACCTGGCACGCTCTCATTCCCGCCTTCTGGCCCCCCAGGATATCACTCTCTATGTCGTCTCCTACCATCAGTACTCTATCGGGCCTCATACCCATCGATTCGCATGCCAGCCTGAAGAAGTCGCGACTCGGTTTTCCGAGTATCGTCGCCTCTTTCTGTGCGGCAAACTCCAACAGCGCCACGAATCCGCCGGCATCGAGGCTCAACATGCCGTCTTTGTCTTTGAAATAGCGGTTTTTGGCTATGGCAAGAAGCTCGGCTCCATCCATTAGGTGTCGGAAGGCCCTGTTTAAACTCTCATACGTAAAATCGGTATATGCGTCGGCTACAACGACATAATCGGGCTTTTCACTCTCAAAGGCGGCAAACGTATCGGCCACCTTCTCATACAGGAGGAAATAGCCGCCCGCTCTATTCTGCTCCAAAAAGGCCGCCGTGGCGTCCAGGGCAGTAAAGATAGTCTCGTATCCGATCTTAAATCCCATGCCCCTAAGCTTGTCGTAAACCATATCATGGGTTTTTCGCGTCGTATTGGTTATGAATCGGATCGGGTATCTGCTCTGAAGTTCATCTATGACCTTCTGTGCCCCCTCTACCGGATTGTCACCATCGTACAACACCCCGTCTATGTCCAGAAGAAGGGCCTCTGTCTCTGCAATGCCTCGCATAGTGCACCTCCGGATAGCCATAATAAAATATTATAGCATAACAGATACTCGGTAAATGACGATATATTCTATCAGGTATAACGATAATCTGCGTTACACAAGGCGGAGCGTCACAGGATGGATCGACATCTTCCGATAACGACAGAGTGTTCGTGCTTTTGCACACAACGGTTCACAAGGAACGATAACGTAAGAGATCTATATTGTGCATCAACGGTTAAAATGAATGGTACAATAACATCATGAATGATATCATACGCAAAAATCCACGTCTCAAGATAATGTTGAGACACGTCGAGCCTCTGATAAGGAACTATATCGATATGGCGCAGTATGATTTCGGAAGATACGGACTGCACTCGAGCGCCGTTTTGGTCCAGGCCCCTTTGCGAATGCTGCTCACACTCGAGCGGAATGTCCGCAAAACCGATATGGTGATGGCACTGGATCAGGACCTCTTTTTCGTCATATACCACAACACCCCTATCTCGAAGGGCGAAATCGCTTTCAAGAAGATTCTGCGGCTTTTCGCGAAGGAGGTCGATGAAGGAAACGTGGCCGCCGCCATCATGGAGCTCGGGGAGGAGAAGATCTCACCGGAAGAGATCATAGCCCGCCTGGTAATTGCGCTTCACGAGGCGAAAAAGGATGAGAATCCGACCCTCTTTCATGCCGCAAAAATCAGACTTTGACCATCGACCTTACGCATTAACGTCATTCAACAGTACACCTATAATATCGCTCATGGTCAAAATCCCGTATATCTCGTTGTCGTCTATGACAAGCAGCCTCTTTATACTGTTTTTGACCATCATCTGTGCCGCATATTTCATATCGAGCTTTCTTGAAACCGAAATGGACGGCATAGAGGCTATGTCGTATACGTTTAGCAGGTCTATATCACCGTCTTCGGCCACGATCGACTGTAGAATATTTTTGAACGTCACAAGCCCGTACGCTCCGTTTTCGGAACTATTCTGAACTATTACCGCTTTTACCTTATGCTTTTTCATAAGCATAAGCGCCTCTCGCACAGGCGCCATCTGCGAGACGATCACCAATCTCTCTTTCGGAGTCATTACCTCTTCTACCAGCATACCTTCCTCCTTTTACAGAATCTGTTTTATCTCATTTTCGAATTTATGAAGCTCTTCGATGTTAAGACCGGCCACATGGGCTAGCGGTACGGTAAAGGCCACAGAGCTGTTTTCGTCATTTTGCATATCCATCTCCTCTTTGAGCGCCTTCATTACACGCATGGAAATTTTTCGCGGGAGTATGAACAGAAGCAGGGAAACGTTCTCCTCCAGCGTAAGGCCGAAAAATATCTTTTTCTCCTTCAAACCAAGGTTGCGGCCGCGCAGAACGGTAACGGCACCGGCGCCGGACTCTTTGGCGATCTTTATCGCCTCCTCTTCTCTCTCTTCCGCCACTATGGCCACCAGTGCGACAAACTTCATGCAATCTCCTTGTTATGGATTGTTTTTCCAGCCACGAAATGGGCATATGTTCCGTAACCCATCACGGTAATCATCGGAAATAGCGATGCGAAGGCTATAAGGCCGAATCCGTCTATGAGAGGGTTGCGGCCTTCGATATTTTCGGCAAGTCCCAGTCCCAAAGCCGCCACCAGCGGAACGGTGACGGTAGATGTAGTGACTCCGCCGCTGTCGTACGCGATCGGAATGATGTATCGCGGAGCGAAATAGGTCATAACGATAACCAGTATGTATCCGGCTATTATGTAGTAGTGGATCGGATCTCCCGCAACTATGCGATAGGCTCCCAGAGCGATTCCGATAGCCACACCCATAGCCACCGCCACACGAAGCACACTCTGGTTTATGCGGCCTTCGCTCACCTCCTGTGCCTTTATGGCGATGGCAAGAAGCGCCGGCTCGGCCATCGTGGTGGAAAAACCGATCATAAATCCAAAAAGATATATCAGCAGGTTGTTTTTCATGGAAGTAAGCTGAAATGCTATAGTCTCGCCTATCGGGAAGAGACCCATCTCAAGACCCACAATAAAGGCGTAGAGACCGAGGATGACCATCACTATTCCCACCGATATCTTTTTGAGATGGGCAACCGCTTTTTTTATGACCATATACTGAAAGAAAAAGATTACCAGCAAAATCGGGGCCACATCTCTTATTACGGCCACCAGATCCCAAAGAATTTCACCGGTATCGAAACGCTCTTTCGACTCCACGGTCTCGCATACAGCATCCTCCATAACCGTAAATGACGTTGCAGCGTTTTCCGGTGATACGGCATAGACAGCGATACCGTATAGCTGCACAAATATCATGGGCGTCAATGAAGCGAAGGCGATGAGTCCGAAACCGTCGATCGTCGGATTCCTACCCTTGATCGAAGAGGCCAGGCCGATACCCAAAGCGGCTACGAGAGGCACCGTCACTGTAGAGGTGGTGACACCTCCGCTGTCATAAGCCAGCCCCACAATCTCTTTCGGAGCGAAAAAAGTTATCGCAACTACGAGAATGTAACCGGTAATGATATAGTAGTGGATAGGGTGGCCGGTCAGGATACGAAATACCCCGAGCGCTATGGCGAAACCGACCGAAACGGCGACCGTCATCCGAAGAGAGAAGGCATCGATCTTTCCTGCACTTATGGCGGCGGCCTTATCGGCTATGGCGATCAGCGCCGGTTCGGCCACCGTCGTGGAAAATCCTATTGTAAAGGCGAAAAGAAGCAGCCAAAACAGAGACCCCTTTTTGGCGAAGTCGACTGCAAGATTCTCACCGATAGGGAATATTCCGAGCTCCAGTCCACGAATGAACAGAGCCAGCCCTACGGCGACGATCAGCAGTCCCGTAACGATGGAAACTGGATTCTGAGGCATACTCTGCACTACGGCCGTCTGAAAGAAGATGACGACTGCAACTATAGGCGCGAGATCTTTGAAAGAGCTTTTCAAATCATCCAGAAAGAGTCTCATCGATTCTATAAACATAGCACCCTTTTCGATCAATTTTACAATGATTGTAACAGGTTTTTTCTGTATGAGCGGTCATTACAATTCATTTATAAGCAAAAAGTGTTGGCAGTGGCAAAAAAAGTATCAGCCGCCGAAAAGATAAGTTGTTAACTCAGATAATACTTTTCATTTGATACAATTCAAACAATTTGTAGAGTCTCATACATATTGAAAAAAAGTCGATAATATTTCTTAGTCGCAGCTTTTTCGAAAGGATTGGATGAAGCATCTGCTTAAAAAGAATCTCTGGACACTCTTTTACATACTGTTGGGGATGGGTCTTGTACTCTTGATGCTCATATCGTATATGCAGTATAAAAACGTGGAAAAGGACCTGCGCTCGGAACTGGCGTACCTTAGCAAATCCACAAGCGAAGCGACAAACCACTACTTCATTCAGCAGGAGATTTTGCTCAACATTCTGGACAAACACATTTTCGAAGATGAGGGTATCAAAGATAAAGATCATGTAAGAAGGCTCTTTAGAAACCTTCTTCAGATGAATCCGGCGCTCGCAGGCATCTCGATAAGCGATCCTGAAGGAGATATCGTTCTGCTCAGCAAAACCTGCAATCCCGACGAACTGCACAACCTGAAACACTCCAAAGAGAGTTGCAGCGCATTCGAAAAAGCTCTGAAAGAGAAGGGTATGGTGATAGGAAGGGCATTCTACGATAAAGCTATAAACGAGTGGATTCTACCTCTACACAAAGCTGTTAGAGACGATAATTCAAAAGTGATTGCGGTACTTTCACTCGGTCTTCACCTAAGCAGCGCACGCTCGATCTGGAAAGCCTATACAGATTCCGGTACAGAGCTGGAGATATTTCTCGACGACTCATGGTACCGTATTTACCACAGCGACAAACCTCCGGGGAAATATCCCGAACTATACAGCAAACCTGTAACTAAGCAGCAGCGTTACTCCGAAGAAGGGGGCGAAGCCATCGAAACCGAGGCCAATACGACATTCGAAGAGCTCAAAAAGAGTAAAAAGCCGTCCGTCGTTCTATTCGACTCTCCAAACGGAGAGTCGTACATTATAAGCTGGCAGTACGTGCCTGACTACAAGCTCTGGATCCACTACCATATGCCGACCGGAAAGATTTTCGACAAGGTCTCGAACTACTGGATCATAAACATCGTCTCGTTCCTCTTTATCTTCATCGTAGTCTACTACCTCTTCTACACTATCAACGCGATAGAGAAGAGAAAGTCGAAAGAGCTTCTCTACCAGGCGATGCACGATAATCTCACAAAACTTCCCAACCGTATGTATCTGCAAAAAAAGATAGATTCGTGGATATATGACGGAGCACCGCCGTTTAGTGTAGGTTTCATAGATCTCGACAACTTCAAAAATATAAACGACAGTATAGGACACCACTACGGGGACCTGATACTCGTGGAGGTTGCAAAACGGCTCAAAGCCTCCATGCCCAAAGGAACTATGGTAATCCGGCATGGAGGTGACGAATTCATCATGCTCTGCCACGAATACGACATTGACAAACTTAGTGAAAACTCGCGCCTGCTGATCGAAGCGATCTCACAGCCGTATGAAGTGGAGGGTATGGAATTTACGGTGGGCGTCAGCATCGGTATAAGCCGTTACCCGCTTGACGGCACCAAACTTTTCGAGCTCCTCAGCGCAGCCGACATCGCGATGTATCACGCAAAACGCTCAAAAAACAGCTTCGCATTTTTCACCAGCGAACTCAAAGCCATGAGAAACAGATACTCCATTATGGAACATGAGCTTAGAAATGCAATAGAGAAAGATGAACTGACAATGGTATACCAGCCTCAAATCCGTAAGGACGGTACACTTCACGGTGTCGAAGCTCTGATCAGGTGGGAAAACAGCAGGCTTGGGCAGATCCACCCGGAAGAGTTCATAAAGATAGCGGAAGAGAGCGGTCTTATGCCAAAAATTGGCAGATATATTACCAAACATGCGATAGAAGAGATCGGTTCTCTTCAGAAAAAGATAGGTGCCGAATTCTGTCTCGCGATCAATATCTCCATCAGACAGTTCAACGAAAAAGGGTTTGTGGAGACCTTCATAGAGACGATACAGACAGGCGCAATGAACCCATCCCATATAGTAATTGAGATCACGGAGTCTCTATTCATAGAGGAACTGGAGTTTATTCTCGCCACACTCCAGAAACTGAAAGAGTACGGCCTGAATATATCTCTCGACGACTTCGGAACAGGATACTCCTCTTTGGGAATGCTTAAAAAACTTCCGATCGACGAGCTGAAAATCGATAAGAGTTTCATCGAAACGCTCCTTGTAGACAACGAATCCGAGGCTATGGTCAAGGCCATAATAACGTTGGGTAAGACACTGGGGTTCTCCATCCTCGCCGAAGGTGTGGAGGAGGAGGAGCAGTTTACAAGACTCAACGAGCTGGGCTGCGACCTCTATCAGGGATATTTCTTCTCGAAACCTATGCCTCTGAACGAACTCTACCACTTTATAGACTCGCAAAACATGGAGTCCGGCTGCTCGGTGTAGATAGTTCTGCTATAATTCCGCCCGATTACATTCCCACACATACCCGATAATAAAGTGACATCAATGCAACAGACGCTCAAAAGAGTAAACAGTATCGACAGAGGCATACTCTTTATGCTTGCAAGCGCTCTCATATCGGCACTCAACGGAGCCGTTGCGAAGATTCTGGGCGACGACATGAGCGCTATGGAGATAGTCTTTTTCCGCAATCTGATAGGCGTACTTATCATTCTGGCCGCACTTCGCCACACACCTGTATCGCTGCCGGGCGGAAAACTCCATCTTCTTCTGCTTCGCGGACTCTTCGGTTTCAGTGCCATGATACTATTTTTCTACACCATAACCGCGATCCCGCTCGGTGAAGCGATAACCCTGAACAAAACCTCACCCCTTTTTGTCGCTATACTTGCCTTTTTTCTCATGAAGGAGCAACTGAATATATACTCAATCGCAGCTCTGCTGATAGGTTTCTGCGGTGTCGTATTCATCGCAAAACCGACAGGAATAGGTATGGGGTATGAGCACTTTCTTGGACTTTTGGGAGGCTTCTTCGCCGCCTGCGCTTACGCGACCATCAAACGCATACGAAAGATATACGATGCGCGAATTATCGTCCTCTCTTTCGTAGGGCTCGGAACAGTTCTGCCGCTTACGCTTTTTGCAGCCGCACATTTTGTAAATCCGCCGGAAGCCCTCGAGTTTCTGTTTCCTGCCTTCCACCTCCCCTCTTCGACACAAACTTGGATGCTGATCATTCTCATGGCCGCAATTTCGACCCTCTCACAGTGGCTTCTTACAAAAGCATACTCCCTCGGCCGCGCAGGAGTAGTGGGGGCGATAGGCTACACCAATATCCCGTTTGCCGTAGGCTTTGGAATAATGCTTGGAGACCCGTTTCCGGATTTTTTGGTATGGCTTGGGATAGGGATGATCGTTACTGCCGGGCTTCTGCTCAAAAAGAGCTGAACTACTCCGCCTCTATCTTACCGACTTCGATAACATCGGTTTTGACACCGTCGAACGACTCTGCTACCAGATCGCTCTTTGGAAGCTTCTTTGCACATACACCTGCATACATAATTCCGTAATCTCCTTCCCACCTATGCTCTTGTAGCCTATACCGACACCTACGACGTTTTTGAGAGTTGTCACCTCTTCTTCCCTGCTAGCCTGCACGTCTGCAACTTTCGCAAGCTGTACTTCAAACTCTTCCATCGCTCTCCTCCTCTTTCATATTTGAACGCCTCATGGGATTTTTTCTATTCGCATCATACGATGTTCATAGAACACAGTTACTCGGGTATGTACGGGAAAAGTTGTAAATCAAAAGAATTTCATCGCCGTTGTGTTTTGGCTTGGAGAGCCGAAAACATCTATGCTCTTCCAGATATCGGAACTCCCCGAATGTGACAAACTGACTTCCGATCCCGACAGATATTGTCTGGATATACGCCGGCAGCTCCCATCCGACAAGGATAGTTTGGCTGCACTCCACTCACTTTCGCTCTAAAAAACTCACCATAGTTTCGATAAAGAGCGGCTTTCAGGCGATAGAGGCTGAGTTCCACGCGAAACCGGTCATAAACGCCACCGGCCCCTTTACGGACAAAATACGCAAGATGGGCGATGCGAATGCCGAACCGCTCATTGTAACGAGCGTAGGAACGCACATAGTGCCTGAGCACCGTTTTCTACCCACTCCAAACGGCCTCATAATACCCAAAACCTCCGACATACGGGTTCTCTTTGCGCTTCCGTGGCAGGGACGCTGTCTCGTAGGAACCACCGACCTGCCCGCCGGCACGACAGAACACCCGCGTCCGAGTGAAAATGAGATCGGCTACCTGATAGAGCACGCCAACCGCTACTTCGACATGAAGATAGCAAGATCCGATCTGCTCGCGGCCTTCGCCAGGCTCCGGCCGCTGGTAAGAAAAGAGGATGCAACTTCCACGGCACGCCTTCTGCGTGAGTTTGCGACCGAACTTTCAGAAAGCGGACTCCTTACGACTACCGGCAGGAAGTGGACCAGCTTCAGGGCCATGTTCACAGACGAACCGTAACTCGGCTAAAGCTCCACCCCGTCCCAGAACTCGTCGTAGCTGAGATTGGTCTGGGCGTTTTCGTCTATCATGCTTCTGTTCGCAAGCTCTCTCTGGACGGCTTCGAAGTAGCTTTCGAGCGCCTCTTCTACGATCTCGTCGGCTGTTTTCTGCAGTATCTGCGAGAATGCCATAAGATTTTGGAGTGTATAACTCTTAAGTTTTAAATCTACTATTTTTTTATCTTCGTTCATAACGCTATTGTAGTATAATCGGGCTCAAAAAACGGAAATTTCCATGAGCCTGAAAGCCAAAGAGCTTGTTATATTCGATCTCGACGGAACGCTGGTAGACAGCGTACCTGACCTCGCCGCCTCGCTCAACCATGCCTTGAAAAGAGCGGGCAGGCGGACGTTCGGGGAAGATACTATAAGAGAGTGGGTAGGAAACGGGGCGAAAACGCTGGTCATGCGCGCACTCGGCACCAAAGAGCCGATAGATGCCGACAAGAGTGCGCTTTTGGAAAAAACACTCGCCAACTTTCTGGAGCACTACTCGAAAAACCTGTGCGTAAAGAGCACTCTCTATCCGGGTGCCAAAGAGCTTTTAAGCGAGCTAAGATTCCTCGGTTTCAAAACCGCCGTCGCCACGAACAAGCCCGAACCCTTCGTAGAACCGTTGCTTGAAGAGCTGAAGATCGCACACCTATTCGACGAAATAGCCGGGGCAGAAACCGCCTCTTACAAAAAGCCCCATCCGGCCCCCATCCTGCATCTTTGCGAAGCTCTGAAAACCCCCGTCGGAAAAACGGTAATGGTCGGAGACTCGAAAAACGACATACTCGCGGCAAAATCGGCGAATACGCTCAGCGTCGCCGTCAAACACGGGTACAACTACGGCGAAGATATAACCCTTTGCAGCCCCGACTTCATCATAGAGGATCTGACTGAGCTCATAGATGTTCTGGAGGCGGCGAATGGGTGCTAGGGTAGCCGTAGTAGGCGGCGGAGTGGCCGGGGTCACGACCGCTCTGGTACTGGGGCGTCTCGATGTCGATGTGACGCTTTTTGAAAAGAGCCATTCACTCGTGAGCGGCCCGCCGTTTTGCCATCTTCACGCCGGAGGAAACCTATACAGGGAGATCTCCGACTCCCAGTGTCTCAAGCTACTGGAGCAGTCGATAGACTTCGCACGCTTCTACCCCTATGTAGTGGACTACCGTCCCACGGTCATCGCCACGCCTAAAAGCGACCCCTCCGACCCTTCGGACCTGATACCCCGCCTGCTGATGCTAAAAGAAGAGTATGAAAAGATCGTTCAAAACGATCCCAATAGCGCGGTTCTCGGGCCGCCCGAGCACTACTTCACGCTATATGAGAAGGAGGATCTAAAGAAGCTCATAGAGCTTCAGCCCACGACGGAACCGAAAAGCGCCGACGAGTGGATGATTCCGGTGGCCGGGGAGCTTGACATAGAGAACCTGAAGTTTCCGGTAGTTCTTGTGCAGGAGTACGGGCTGAACCTCTTTCGTCTCGGGGCCGGGGTGGCCCTGGCGCTGAGCGCGATGAAAAACGTCCAGCTCAAAACTTCGACCGAAGTCAAAGAGATTCGCGCAGGCACAGAGGGGTGGAGAGTGGAGTGGACGGAGCACGGCAGGGAGCTCTGCTCATCGTTCGACTACCTTGTAAACGCGGCCGGATTCAAAACCGCGGAGCTCGAGGCGATTGCAGGTATCTACAGCGAGAGGATGATAGAGTTCAAAGCGGCATACATCACGAAGTGGAAGACTCCGTGGCAGTGGCCCGAGATCATCTTTCATGGCGAGAGGGGCACACCGCGCGGCATGGGGCAGTTCACACCATACCCCGGAGGATACTTCCAGCTTCACGGCATGACGAAAGAGATTACGCTCTTTAATGAGGGGCTGGCCAGACCCCGCGGCGGCCTTATGCCGCCGAAGCTTCCCGAAAACTTCGAAAAGAAGATAGAGAGAGGATGGGAGTGGAGCGAGGTACAAAAGAGGACCGAAGCGGCCATATCGCACATAGCCCGCTTCATTCCATCTTTCAAAACGGCCGAAACGGCGTCTGTGCCGCTATTTGGAGCGCAGCAGATACCGGGAGACGACCCGACTCTCCGCGTGGCAGAAGTGGAGTTTCCCGCCGCGCGTTACGCAAGGTGCGAGATAGTCAAAGTCTCATCGAGCCTCGATATGGCCGAGGCGATCGTTCGCGATATGCAAAGAGAGGGGGTGCTTCAGAGCATCGTTCCATCCATCGCCTTTCCGCACGCGAACGTTCCACACGAAAGGGCTCTTGGGGCGCTTGCCGCAAGGCTGGCAAAAGAGCGCGGCTACCCGATAGAGGTGTCGCGGCGCAGCCGCTTCGAGCCTCTTTGAACTCCGAAAGCCGAGGCTATTTGCTCACTGATGTTACGCAAATTCCGGGCATAGCCCGCAATTTGGCAGGGCCTGGCCGGCCCTACAACCCCCTAAAGCTTCGAAATCTCAGATTTCGAGATGATTTTACGCTGTTTGCGTAAAATCAGTTACTCTTCTTCAAGCTCTCTACCGAGCGTCTCTCTTCACTATCTTTGGCGTATCCGAGGGCCCCGGAGATCCGCTCCTCTTCGAGTGCTACTCCTTCGGGCACCTTTTCGCTGTGAAGCTGGATAGCCGTCTGCTTGTAGTTGGGTTCGAAAGATTTTGGGTCGAAAAGCGACTGCGTAAGGGTGTTCACCAGCTGCGTATTAAAGTGAAACGGCACGAAAACGCTCCCCTCCCTTACGGCCTCCGTCACCCTCACGATTACATCATCCACCCTTCCGCGTGCCGAACTCAGGCCTATCCTGTCGCCAGATTTCACCTTCAGTTTTTCGGCATCTTTGGGGCTCAGCTCCACCCACGCCTCCGGGGCCAGATCTTCCAGGATCTTTATGGTTCCGGTTTTGGTTCTGGTGTGAAACTGCTCTACCGTACGGCCCGTATTCAGAATGAGCGGGAAGGAGGCGCATATATCCTCCTGCATCGGCTGCCAGTCGCTGAAGACGAACTTCGGCCTGCCATCTTCGTTGGGCGTATTCATCCCTTCGTAGTAGAGGCGCGGCGTCCCTTCGGGGTGCTCATCGTTGCAGGGCCACTGTATGCCTCCGAGTCTCTCGATCTTCTCGTATGTCATGCCGCTGTAGTCGCAGAGCCTGCCTCTGCTCACCCTCTTCCACTCTTCGAAGGCATCTTCGGGCCCGCTCCAGCCGTTGAACAGAAGCTCGTACTTGCCGTCGAAATATTTCGAAAACTCCACCACTATCTCGAAGTCGCTCTTCGACTCTTTATAGTTCGGTACAGACTTTTTGGCCAGGTTGCATCGGCGCTCGGAGTTTGTGTAGGTACCCGTCTTTTCACTCCATGTAGCCGCCCCGAAGAGCACATCGGCCTCCTTCGCCGTATCGCTCATGAAGCTGTCCTGAACCACGAGCAGTTCGAGTTTTTTTAGAGCCCTTCTTAGCCTCGGCTGGTCGGGGAAACTTACAAGCGGATTTGTCGCCACTACCCAGAGCGCCTTTATCTCTCCACGCTCTATCGCCTCTATTATCTGCGGGTAGGCGTATCCGCGCGCCGTCGGTACAAGCTCCCGGGGAACGCCCACAATCTGCGCGTACTCCATTCTATCCTCTTCGCTCGCGAAGTTCCTGTAGCCCGGGATCGAACTGGTAAAACCGCTCTCCCTTGTGCCCATCGCGTTGCACTGGCCGGTTA
>WFYC01000028.1 GCA_015490295.1 Hydrogenimonas sp.
AGAGCGCTCTATCGGGATAGCGAAAGCTTCGGTAATTTGCCTGTATGCTACGGGGATCATCTCGAAACCGTACGAACCGTCGCTTTTGCGTTTGAGGTGTATCTGCAGCTCTTCGTTCAGGGGGATGAGCACCTGCTCTATCATGCTCCTGTTGTCATCATACATCGTGTAGTAGGGAACACCGGCACGAATCTCTTCGCAGAGCTCCTTGTCCTCTTTGTCGAGATCCCAGTAGATAGACTGAGGAATGCCGTTTCGCTCAAGGAAGTGCAAAAAGCTCTCCCCCTGCGGCCATAGCGCTCTCTCTACTACAGAGGCAACCGCGAAAGCGGCAAAAAGAGTGATGATGATAAGGAGTCTGGGCATCAGGTTGTATCGCTTCATTTCAAAATAGCCAATATTTTACTCAAACGGGCGTTAAAGTCGCTTTAAAAGTTGGTTGAAGTATAATCTGTGCAATTTGAAAACCCAAAGGATCGACCACCCATGCTTCGAATGTTTCTATCTCTTTTTATCTCTTTTTCATCTATCCTCTCTGCCACCGTGGTCCCTTCACAAACGGTAACGACACTGCAGGAGGTCTCAAAAAGCGGCGGCATAGTCCCGGCCGGAAATCTGCCGGAGGGGATCAGCGGAATAGTGATCAGGCGTTTCGACGAGAAACACGAAGCCGTCATAGCCACAGCCGTAGTGAAAAAAAGCACAGATGAGCGCTCCGAGGTCGAACTGCAGCCGTTCAGACTGCTTCCTCAGCACAAGCTTCCTGCCGTAAAAGCCAAGCCCGAAAGCGGTGACAGAGTAATTTTGGGATATCTCTACGATCGTGTACTGCCCATCGTTCCGAACAGCAGGTCGTTTCAGAAGGCGAAAGAGAGCTTCAGCGGCCTCACCCTCATACATCCCGATCTTTTCGCCGTCGAACTCGCAAGCGACAGAGATGCTCTGCCGCACAGAAACAACTTTCAGAAGATGTGCAGAAAGCAGCATATCGGCCTTGTGATGTTCATGTTCAAAGATGGTACCGACTTCATAGACTGCATAAGCTGGAAAAGGGTGGCAAAAAGTGACGTTACGGCCGTCTCAGACGAGCTGACGGCACCATTTTACAACCGTTTCGGCGAGATAGAGCCGCCATTTTACGACTTCAGCAGCTATGAGCTGAAAGATTTCGACAAATTCTACAAAAAGGTCGAGGGGGAGTGATAATGGAGCAAAAACATATAGAACATCTTCAAAAGATCGTCGGTAAAGAGAACGTCTACAGCGATAAAGCCCACCTTATCGCCTACTCGTACGATGCGACGAGAGAGCGCTTCGAACCCGATGCGGTGGTATTTCCGCGCGATGAGAACGATGTAAGCGAGATACTGAAGTACTGCAACGAAAACCGCATAATCATAGTACCCAGAGGTGCGGGCAGCGGCTTTACGGGCGGTGCGCTTCCGGCAAATGGCGGCATAGTGCTGGCCATGGAGAAGCACATGAACAAGATCCTCGAGATCGATCTGGACAATATGGTGGCCGTCGTTCAGCCCGGGGTAATAAACATGGACCTCCAGAAGGCGGTGGAGGCCAAGGGGCTCTTCTACCCACCCGACCCGGCGAGCCAGGAGTACTCCACGATAGGCGGAAACGTAAGCGAAAACGCCGGCGGGATGAGGGCCGCGAAGTATGGAATAACGAAAGACTACGTCATGGCCATCCGCGCCGTACGTCCCAACGGGGATATAATACGCGCCGGCAAAAAGACCATCAAGGATGTCGCGGGCTACAACATCGCCGGCATCCTGATAGCGAGCGAAGGTACGCTTGCCGTAATAACCGAGATAACCCTG
This sequence comes from Hydrogenimonas sp., assembly GCA_015490295.1. Taxonomy (GTDB): domain Bacteria; phylum Campylobacterota; class Campylobacteria; order Campylobacterales; family Hydrogenimonadaceae; genus Hydrogenimonas. The sequence continues at coordinate 1,836 of WFYC01000028.1, forward strand.
AAACTTATCGCCAAGCCGAAGCTTAAAAAGACCGCGATGGGGATCTTCCCGAGTGTCGAGAGCGCGATGGAGGCGGTATACAAAACGATGGCCAGCGGAGTCACCCCGGTCGCCATGGAGTTTCTCGACAACCTGACCATCCGCGCCGTCGAACAGAAATACGGCAAAGGGCTCCCGACGGACGCCGGTGCGATACTCATCACCGATGTCGACGGCAACCTGCCCGAAGAGATCGACTACCAGATGTCGGTCATAGAGCGGGTCTTCATGGAGAACAGCTGCATGGAGTTCAAAAAGGCGCGCGACGATGCGGAGGCGGCAGACCTCTGGTTCGCACGCCGCAATGCCAGCCAGTCCATCACGATATACGGCTCGAAAAAGATAAACGAAGATATCACGGTGCCGCGCTCTGTACTTCCCGAACTGCTGAGGCACATAAACGACGTATCCAACAAATACGGAGTCAAGATTCCCTGTTTCGGCCACACAGGAGATGGCAACGTACACACCAATGTCATGGTCGACGGCTCTGACCCGAAACAGCTCGAGATCGGCCACAAAGCGATAGAGGAGATCTTCAAAATAACGGTAGATCTCGGCGGGACGCTGAGCGGGGAGCACGGCATAGGCCTCTCGAAAGCGCCGTTCATGCATATCGCTTTCAGCGAAGAGGAGATGAACCTCTTTAGGGACATAAAACGCGCTTTCGACCCGAACAACATATTGAACCCCGGCAAGATGGCCCTCTGATACAAAACCCTGCCCGATCGATTCGGGCCTTTTCCCTACACTTTTCCTTTCGGCAGCTTCTACAGAAGGGCTTTCGCGAAGTCAATATATGATAGAATCCTTTTATGCAAAAGAGATTACCTGAACTTTTCAAGAGAGTTTACTGCACCCTTAAAAACTTTTACGATCCAGACATAACATTCTATGCGGCGAGTCTCAGTTTCTATACGATCTTCACGCTTATTCCGCTGCTTCTTGTGAGCTTCTCGATCATCGTACGGCTTCCCAACTTCAGCGAGCAGTACGAGAAGATAAAGAGCTTCATCTTCTCAAACATCATGCCCGCTTCGCAAAATACCGTTTCGGGTTACATCGATACATTTTTGGCCAATACCTCCAAGCTCGGTGTAATAGGCTTCGTATTCATAATATTCGCATCGATCATGTTTTTCCAAAACTACGAATATATTGTCGGAAAGATCTTCAGAACGAGACAGAAAGGGTTCTGGAGCGCACTCACCACCTACTGGACGCTTATCACCCTCGGCCCGATGGCGCTGGCGGCATCTATCTACCTCTCCGTAAAGATACAGTATATACTCAACCAGTCTAGCTACACGAGCGGTATAGATTTTCTCTCCATCTTTCCGTATCTCATTATATGGATGCTCTTTTTCGTAACGTATAAGATATCCACCACCACACTCATACGTTTCAAAGCGGCGCTGATATCATCATTCTTTTCATCTCTGATCTGGTATATGGGCAAAAACATCTTCATCTACTATACGGTACACAACAAGACATACGCAACAGTATACGGCTCCTTCAGTACACTTCTCTTCTTCTTTCTCTGGATCTATCTTTCGTGGATAATATTTCTATACGGCCAGAAACTATGCTACCTGCTTAACCAGGAAGAGGAAAAAAAGAAGCACGAACCCCGCCTGAAGATAGAGTGCGATTCGGCTGAAGAGGGCGGCGACAGATAGAGCACCGAAAAGGGCCAGTGCCCAGACGGGGGTGATCACTTCGACGCTCCTGCCGTCCGTCGGCAGCTTCAGAAGCTCCACTATCCACCCGTCTGCAAGATCGCCCAGACCTACCGCATGAAGCGCCATCGATAGCGGGTAGAAGAGTGAAAAGAGAAGCGTCAGCGGTACGGAGAGCAGCTGATAGAGGGAGAATGTACCGAATATCGAGTGCACGACCGGCAGCATAGCCAGGTATACCCATACATTTATCAGCACCAAAACGACCCATCTGTTCCACCCTTCGCCAAGATGAAGAGCCTGATAGATAAAAAATACCCCGCTGACAGAGAACCAGAAACCTACGGAAAAAAGCAGCTCCGGAAAGAGCGCGAGAAGCAGGACCACGCAAAACGCAAGAAACGAGAACGACAGAAGCTCCACGCCGAAAAGCAACGCCGACCACCCGACAACGACCATCGCAAAGGCTCTCAACAGCGACGGCGGCACCCCGGTAAAAACGAGGTATGCCCCAAGCAGCAGGATCGTTACCGCCCCGACATCCAAAAGCCTGTGCCGCCATGGGAAAAAGCGCTGCTGAACCAGTTTGTAGAGCAGACCCAACCCCCCGTAAATCATAAACCACAAAAGCCCCATATGGAAACCGCTGAGTGCAAGAAGATGGCTCACACCCAGAAGGTTCACCTTCTCTCTGAGATCCTTTGAAACGGGCAGTGCCAAAAAGAGAGCACCGTAAAGCTCCCGCATCCACGGATGGGTGTGTCCCTCTTTGATCTTCTCGAAGAGCTCCATCCTCTTGGAGCGCTCATGGTGTACGCCGGTTATAACCGAAGGTATGAAAGGTGTGGAGAGATAGTCGGAAAAAGAGAGCCTGCCCGGAAAGAGCAGCACCGATAACCGTCGGCCCGACAGGTCTTTTATCGGCTCTTTCGAAGTTGTGTAGAGAGTGAGGCCGCCATCGGTTTTGATCTTCAAAACCTCGTACTCCCTGCCATTTCTGCTCTTTGTATACTGCATCAGCACTTCGGCATTGGTAAAAACCTTTTTGGAGGAGGTGAGCTCTTTGAACCCGTAGTACCTGAAACCGAGCGATACCGCAAATACGGCAAACGACAGCAGAAGAAATATGCCCCATTCCCTGGGGCCTTCTATTAAGGTGGGTTTAGATAGGCGGAAGCTCAATTTTGGTCTCACCCCCGGTGTCTATATCGCTCTGCTCGTAGACGATCTCGACCGGGGCATACCCCGCATCGACGAATCTGGTGAAACGTTTCTGAAATTTAAGCTCTATAATTCCCGTAGGGCCGTTACGCTGCTTTCCGATGATGATCTCGGCATCCTCCTCCTCTTTTTCGTGGAAGTTGGACTTGTACTCCTTGCCCTCGGCCCGCGCCTTCATCTCCTTCTCTTTCTCTTCCCGGATGCGGTAGACATCGTCACGGTATACAAAAAGGATTATGTCGGCATCCTGCTCTATAGCGCCAGACTCCCTGAGGTCGGAGAGCATGGGGCGCTTGTCGGCCCTCGACTCCAGAGAGCGGTTGAGCTGCGAAAGGGCCACTATCGGGATCTCCAGTTCGCGTGCCAGCATCTTCAGACCGCGGGAGATTTCGCTAACCTCCTGGTGGCGGTCTTTGTTTCCGCCGCCGCTCATCAACTGCAGGTAGTCTATCATCGCTATCTTGATCTCGGGGTGATGCGCCTTGAGCTTACGAAGCTTGGCGCGTACCTGGTGAATGTTGACCGACCCCTCGTCATCGACGAATAGTTTCTGCGCGCTGAGCCAGTCGACGGCTTCGGAGAGCCTAGTCCACTCCTCGTCGGTAAGGTTGCCTACACGAAGATCCTGGAGCGCGATGGAGGTTTTTGCACTCAGCAGCCTCAAAACCAGCTGTTCGGCCGGCATCTCGAGAGAGAAGAAGGCGACCCCGTCACCCTTTTCAAGGGCTTTAAGTGCCATGTTTAGCGTAAAAGCCGTTTTTCCCATCGACGGCCTAGCCGCTACAATGACGAGATCTCCTTCGCCGAACCCGGAGGTCATCCTGTTGAGCTCTTTGAAGCCGGTATCGACCCCTATGAGCATCGAATTGCCGCGCTCTTTCATCTTTTTTATATACTCTATGGTACTCAGGGCCATCTCTTCGCTCTCACGGAAATCCTGCGTAGAGCCCTCGGAGGTGATGGAGTATAGTTTCGACTCCACAGCGTCCATTACGTCGGCTGCAGGCATATCCTCTTCTACGGTCAGCTTTTTTATCTCCGTAGCCAGGCCCACCAGTGCACGCTTTTGCGATTTCGCCTTGATCTCTTTGATATAGGCCTGCGTATTCGAGAGCGGGTTCGCCCCCAAAATATCCAGAAAAGCGACTTCATCGAACTGCTTTTTGGAGCTCAGCCTCTCTCTTAAAAACTCTTCGTCGATCGGCATATCGGCCCTGAAAAGCTCCTCCATCGCTACAAACAGTTTCTGGTGAAACGGATGGTAGAAATCTTCCGGTTTAAGCTGCGAAGCAATCTCTTCATACTCGGCAGGATCGAATATTATCGTACTCAAAACGGCACGTTCGATATTCAGGTTGTACAGATGCTCTTCCATTATCTCAATATACCTCTTTTCGGTGCCCGATTCGGACAATCAATATTAGCAAAACATCATCTTTACGCTGATAGACAACGCGATAATCCCCGACTCTGAGCCTGTAAAGGCCTTTGTACTCTTTTCCTTTTAAAGCCTTGATCCGGTTTTTCAGCTTTTCCGGATCTTTTGCAAGAATTTCAATCTTCTCTTTGATAAGAAGACGGAAAGGTTTTTCAACACCCAAAAGATCTTTTATCGCATTTTTTTCATATACGACGCTGTACATCTATTCCTATTCCAGACCGAGCGCTCTATATACCTCTTCCGCCGAAACCGTTTTGCTCTTACCATCATCCAGCGCTTTCAGACGCTTTTCGGCGATTGCGACATCGATGTAGTCGTAATACATCGTCAACGCCTTTTCGACAATATGACTCTTCTTCTCACCCAGCTCTTCGGCAACAGCGTTCAGTTCGTCGATCACCGCTTTGTCGATTGTAAAAGTGGAGCGTATCTTTTGCATATTCCGCCTTTTGTATGAATAATTGTACATATGATTATATCACATCTAACTGCTCTTGCCGGCCATCTTCTCGACTTCCTGCAAAAATCTCTCTACCAGCTCGTTTTCGGGCAGTTTCGCGACCACCTCCCCTTTTACCATGACCAGCCCGCTCCCCTTGCCGTAGGCGATAGCAACATCGGCGCTTTTGGCCTCTCCTATGGCGTTTACGACACACCCCATAACCGAGACGTTGAGAGGCTTTTTTATATGCTTCGTCTTCTCCTCCACCTCCGCCACGGCCTTGACGAGATCTGCCTCTATCCGCCCGCAGGTGGGGCACGAGATGATATTCAGCCCCTCTTTTGCCACGCCGCTGTCTTTGAGTATGGCGCGGGCCACCTCTATCTCTTTTTCGAGCTCGCCGGTAATCGAGACCCTCATCGTGTCGCCTATACCATCGAGCAGCAGGGTTCCAAGCCCTATTGCGCTCTTTATCGTTGCGTGAAATACGGTTCCCGCTTCGGTTACTCCGAGGTGGAAAGGGTACTCCACCATCGGCCGAAGCGCCCTGTAGGCCTCTACGGTGCGCTCTACATCGCTCGCCTTCATCGAGACTTTTATGTTCGTAAAGCCCAGATCTTCGAGAAACTTTATGTTGTAGAGAGCGGACTCCACCATCCCTTTCGCCGTCTGGCCGTAGCGCTCCTCGAACCGCTTCTCCAAAGAGCCGCAGTTGACCCCTATGCGTATCGGTATATTGCGCTCCGTACACGCTTTTACGACCTCTTTGACGCGCTCTTTTTCACCTATATTTCCGGGATTTATACGTATGCAGTCGACCGATTCGGCAGCTATTAGCGCCAGGCGGTAGTTGAAGTGTATGTCGGCCACAAGCGGCAAAGAGGTGTGTTCTCGTATCTCTTTGAGGGCATTGGCATCCTCGTAGTCGGGTACGGCCACCCTGACTATATCGGCTCCCGCGAAGTGGAGGCGGTTTATCTGCTCCACCGTAGCCTCCACATCAGCGGTGCGAGAATATGTCATCGACTGCACCGAAATCGGCGCATCACCGCCGATCGCAACATTGCCGACATGAATCTGTTTTGTAGGATAGCGCTTAATCATAAAAGGATTATATCGAATATTCAGGCAAAATCGACCGGGTCCATATCCACCTCGAAGCTGCCGTCGTCCACCGCCTTTACGGTGCGTAAAAGATCGCCGCGCTTTCGGCTTCTGAGCAGAATGTTGAAACGGTATTTTCCCGCGATCTTCTCTATGGGTGCCCTTCCGGCACCGACTATCTCGACCCTGTCGAACCGCTCTATGGCACTTTTGACTTTAGATACCCGATCCTCGCATTTTCGCTCATCTTTAGATGCGAAAAGGAGCCTGCACAGATGCGTCGAAGGGGGGTATAAACCCTCTCTGAAAAGCACCTCCTCTCTCAGGAACTTCTCGTAATCGCCTATATATTCGCCGAAAAACTCGGGCTGATTCGTCTGCACCATCACCGTCGCCTCCCTGGCACGCCCTGCACGCCCGGCGATCTGTACGAAAAGTGAAAGGGCCCTCTCTCTTGCCCTGTAGTCCGGAAGTGCGAGAATATAGTCGAGCCCCAGTATTATCGCAAGCGTTATATCGGGGTAGTCGTGGCCTTTCGCCAGCATCTGGGTGCCCACCAGTATCTGGGTCTCCTTTTTGGCAAAGCGTTCCAGCGCTTTTTGCAGCTTGTTGGCGGTGGTTATCGTATCTTTGTCGAACTGCTGGATCGTAAGATCGGGAAACTCCTCGCCGAGCAGCTCTACAGCTTCGGCCGTACCCATTCTGTCACTCCGTATGATCGAACTACATTTGGGGCAGCTTTGGGGAATCTTTTCTGTATACCCGCAGTAGTGGCACCGCACCGCTCTCAGGTTTCTATGCAGACTCATCCCTACCGAGCAGAACGGGCACTCCACCGTATAGCCGCAGTTGTCGCAGTAGAGATACTTGAAGTTCGCCCTTGTGGGAAGAAATAGAAGCACCTGCCCGTCTGCACCTGTATGCTCCCTTATCGCCCCTATCATACTCGGCGTCAAAGAGCAGCCGCCCTTTTCGAAAACAAACCTCTTTTTGGTCTTGATGTAGGGGTCTTTGATCCTCACCACAGGCTGTCTGCTGAAAGTGGAGACACTCGGAGTCGCACTTCCCAACACCACTCTCGCGCCCAGCTTTTTACCAATGAAAAGCGCAAGGTCTCTTGCATGATAACGCGGTCGGCTCTGGGCTTTGTAGCTGTCGTCGTGCTCCTCGTCCACAACTATGAGTCCGATATCCTGCAGAGGCAGAAAAAGGGCCGACCTGGGTCCGGCGACAATCCTAATCTTGCCGCTTCGTATCTTTGCAATCGTCTCTTCTCGCCGCCTCTTCGTCAACTTGGAGTGCCAGATCGCGACAATATCGCCGAAGTGAATCTTCAGCCGCTTCTCCATCTGCGGGGTAAGGCTGATCTCCGGCATCAGGAAAATAGAACTCTTCTCTCTCCCGAGCGCCTCTTCGAAGAGTTTCATATATATCTCTGTCTTTCCACTGCCTGTAGGTGCGAAGAGGAGTGCCGAATCCTCTCTTTTGAGACTCTTCAGCGCATCGCCCTGAGCCTCCGTCAGAGATATGTCGAGCCCTTCTCTTTCGATACCGTCACCCATTTGCAAAGAGGGGTCGCCAAACGGCTCGAAGAGTGCGAGCGCCTCGCCCATTGCACAGGAGTAGTACTCTTTGATGAATTTTGCGGTCTCAACCTGGTAGTCGTCGAATCTGTAGGGCAGAACTTCGGTTATTTCAAGGGTATCGAAAGCCGGTTTTTCTATCTCTGCGACAATCGCGGCTTTTGCGGTTTTTCCGCGCACCTCTACGTTTACAAGGGTACCGGGTTCAATTAAACGTTCGCAGCGGTAGGTAAATAGCGGGGCCCGCCTGCCTATCAGGCAGACATCATAGTAGTGCATACTTTTTCAAATCAGTGGGTGAGCTTTCGACAATATTCGTCGTTATGGTCACAGTCGAACTTTCCCGTCGTACTGTTATAGTCAAAAACCACATCGTTGCCCATCACTTTGTAACTGTATTTTGTCGTGGCGGTTTTCATCCAGTTTCCGTCGGCATTTTTAGAGTAGACCGGGTACTCCAAAACATTCGAAAATAGCGCCTCGTTTTCCGTATTGACGGCTGCCGCGTCTAGCTGGGCGGGAAGCAGAAGAGCCTGACCCTCCAGCAGGTTCTTCTGCTTCTGTGTAGAGATGGCACCCCTTATCGTAGCTACGTCGGACCTGCCTTTTGATACTATGGCATCGTCTCTTGTAACCCACAGCTTTGGTACGGCAACCGACGCCAGAATGCCTATTACGACGATGACAAACACAAGCTCCAGAAGCGTGAACCCTTTTCTAAATCCATTGTCTCTCATGATGCTCTTTTTAAACCTTTGCGGTACTGAAGCCCATATGCGGTCTCCCCTTCGGAGGCAACCGCATATAGGCTGAACTCTCCCGGGAGGGAGAGTGGAAAAATCAGCGGGCTATTCTCTGTCCGCCGAAAGAGTGTTTCTTGATCAGATCAGCCGCAAGCT
>WFYC01000029.1 GCA_015490295.1 Hydrogenimonas sp.
AAGCTGAAATATGGTATCGTTCTTTGAGGGTTAACTGACGGTAGCTCATGCAATCTTCCTTTGCTTTTGGTCGAGAAAAGGATAGCCGAGCCCTGGTTAACCCTCTCTTAGAACCTCTTCTGAAAAATTGCACTTATCTTTTGAATTGGCGGCCCCAATCAGTCTGCAGATATATCGACACTGCCACTCTTTAGCCGCTAAATAAACTTTTATAATTTGGCCAAGAGTTGACTTTTATAATTTATAGTTTATAATAACTTATAGCTGATGCTGCGCGGTATGCTCTGTAATGGTATCCTTGTCTGTGTATGAATGGCCTCTATTGCAGAAGCTCGGTTGCAAACCTGCGGGAAGGAGCGAAAAATGAGAAGAGTAGTTTTACCTATATTTCTGCCGATAGCCTTGTGCGCTTTTACAAAGAGTGAGACGCCCAAGCATACCAAGTGGGCACACATCGTTCTAAAAGGGAAAGAGTGCAGTGTAAAGATAAAGCAGGGTAGACACAACTTTGCTGAGGGTGTTATAAAGTCTACATCCGAAAGGGTGCAGAAGATGGCGGTGATCATCAAAAACAGAAGAGCGGAGGGGGATATTCATGTCGAGTCGGATTGCGAAATAGTAAAAATTGACTTTAGCGATAACGCCGTGGGCAAGCCGGTCAGGAAAATAAGAAATCGTGCGCTTTGGGAGTGGAAAATATTACGCTAATAACATTGGCAGAAGGTTTTTATCTCTCTTTGTTCTTGCCTTTCTTGCGGGATTGTATAACGATATCTGATTCCGATCTTAAATTTTTTTTCGTTTTGAACTTCTCCAGCCTCTTTAGATAGGGGTCGTTTTGAGCAGTTTTATTGTCCTCTTTTTTTTCGGAACTTTTTGATACACCCAGGCCGAGACGCATGATTGACCATACTATAACTGCAGTGAAAAAGAGAACGGCCGCCCATTTCATGAGCAGGTATCTGCCTATATTTGCATTCTCACCGCTCAAGGCGCTTAAACGTGCCATATCTTCATAGAGCGCATCTGAAATGTAGATCCCCGCAATCGAAATGACGATTAGAAGCAGATAGCGCAGGTTGCGCCTAAAAAAGAGTGAAAGAGCAGCCCATTTAAGGTAGTGGTACACTTTTTACTCCTCTAGATCCAGGAGATTCCCAGAAGCGCCAGCAGGGCTATAAGACCTTTTGTCTTGTACTCGTCAAGAAGCTTGTCCTCCTCGTCTCTGATGATAACTTCAAGCTCCTCGTCGCTGAGCTCCTCTATATCGACACGGTTTTCTATAAGCCGTGCTCTCGTGCGCATAATCGCTTTTTCGCGCAGTTTGAGCTGCAGTCTCTCTTTCGATTTTTTCGGAAGTTTTCTTATCTGGTTCATCAAACTATCTTGCAATTTCTATCCTTTACTCTGTTCGGTAATCAAGAATCTCTCTATCTCATCCAGATGGTTTTCAAACCCTTCAAAAGAGTGAGAGCCGCCATCTTCTACAATCATACGGGCTCCCTGAAACCTCCGCTGTGCCACTCTGTAGTCGAGTGTCTCATCCCCTTTTTGCAGCATAAGAAGAAGATTTTCCGGCTTTAGGCCTGCTCCCGGCTTCATCCGCTCAAGCTGTTTTATATGCCGGTCGTTCCATTCGAACTTGGAGAGGTCGTAGAAGTTTGTGACCATGCCCGTATAGTGTGAAAGCGTCTTGTGCGGCTCTACGGAAGGGTTTATCAAAACGGCCCTCAGATCGTAAATCTCAGACAGATGTACGGCGTAAAAGCCGCCGAGAGAGGAGCCTATGAGAGATACGGGCTCTTTTGGCAAAAAAGTCTCTACAATCTGTTTCAGAGTGTCTGCGGCCAGATCCGGTACATACGAAAGAGAGGGTACGATGACTCTGTTTTTGAAAAAGTCGCGGACTATCCGGGCCTTCTGGCCCATTGCACTGCTTGCAAAACCGTGTATGTATATTATCATCCCTCCTCCTCGTATGCCGGTTCGAGTATCAATCTCATTTTTAGCAGCCTGCCGTCTCTGCTTATCTCTACTGTAACGGCGTCGCCAACTTCGTGATCCTCCAAGATCTCCTCTATGTCCTTGGGGGAGTGGACCGGCTTTCCGTCTACCGCTATAATAATGTCACCCGGATCGAAAGAGCCGTCCGGATAGAGTGTAACACCTCTGAGCCCGGCTTTTTCGGCGGAACTGCCGGGAATCGTGCGAAGTACCATTACACCGTCGAAACCGAGCCTGGTCTGTGCTATGCGGTTTATGCGCTCATCTGTTTCGACCCCTAAAGATGGTTCTAGATATTTGCCGTATGCGATGAGCTTTGGGACTATTTTGTTTACAGTATCTACCGGAATCGCAAAGCCGATACCGGCATATGCGCCAGAAGGGCTGAAGATAGCGGTGTTTACGCCGATGAGTCTGCCGGCGCTGTCAAGCAGCGGTCCACCGGAGTTTCCGGGGTTGATAGCTGCGTCTGTCTGTATCAGGTTGCGTATGCGGGCACCATTCGATTCTGTCATGGAGCGTTCCAGAGCCGAAACTATGCCTGTTGTCAATGTCCAGTCGAGACCGAAAGGGTTTCCTATGGCGAAAGTCTTCTGCCCTACCTTCAGGTCACGGCTAGTTCCTATCATCACCGGCTTCGGCCTTCTTATCGGGACGTTTATGCGCAGTACGGCAAGATCGTGGCCGGCCGAAGCGCCTATCAGCACGGCATGGTAGTCGCGCCCGTCGCTGAGCCTCACTCTCGCCTCGCTAGCTCCCGCTATGACGTGGTAATTTGTCACTATGTGGCCCGCTTCGTCCCATACAATTCCGGAGCCGGTGCCACGGGGAATGTTGTAGATATTTCTGGACCACGGGTCTATTACGGCTTGGCTGGTCGCTATATATACAACCGAATCTTTGGTCCTTTCAAAAAGCTCGATGGTCGCTTTTTCGTCTTCGGCCAGATCGCCTCTGGGTGTGACGGGACGCGGTTCAGCCTGCTGAGAGAGGATAAACTCCCCGACCCACGGCAATGCCTGCCAAAAGAGCATTAGCGTCATTACTGCAAAGCTTATGGCAAAGAGTCGTCTGATGAACCTCTCTTCCATGGCGGTCTCCAGTCTACTATATATTCGAAAAGCCTTCGATTTCGAGATGACGCAAAACAGAATTGCAGCATCTTTTTCATTATACCATTTCAGCCGCTGCTTTAATGTACCCCTGCTTGAGTCTTGCGGGGCGCCGACTCCCAGATTTGAGTTTTAGGCTTTGAAACCCTGCTCCCCAGTATTCAAAAACCTCACTATATTCGTCAAAGAGAGCTCTGTACGCGATATGTACGGCATACGGCATAAAGAGCAAAAAGAGCTGAGGCATCAAAAAGGCCGCCGCAAAGAGAATCCAGGGAAGAGAGGTTTTGCATAGTCGCGTTCTCATATCCATCTCCTGTTCGGTTAGATGGAGAGATGATCGCATATCTATCGGAATACGTCGTGTCCGGTTTGAAAATCGACCCCTCTTTTTAGCAGATCTTCGAATGCATCTTTGAGCTCGACAGGCGATATGACCGCTATGTCAGGAATCCATGGCTTAAGAAGCGCCAAAGCCTCCTCCTTGCACGATACCTTCAGCGATATGAGCACATCGGAGCCTTCGCTGTGTGCTTCCATCGTCTGGGTCGGGCTCAAGGGCCTTCTTTTCAGATACTTTACTATGGCAGCCCTTGCCGTAAGGTGCAGCGTAAAAGGCTCCGCGTCGGGGTCGAACCAGGCGTTAAGCGCCCACTCCAGCCGCTCTTTCAGTTTCGAGTCGACGTTGAAAGTCTCATTTGTGACTGCAAGATCTGCTATTTCGGGTATATGGAATTTTTTGACCTTCTCCCCCTCCCTGGCCAGAAGGTACCAGTAGCCGTCGAAGTTGACTATCCTGTACGGATGGGCCGACCGGGGCTTGTCGTGATATACGAAGTCGATGGCAAGAGTCGATACGATAGACTCCTCCAGTAGTTTGAAAAGTTCCGCATGTCCGGAAATGTCTTCGAAGCTTACATATGAGATTATTGGGGCGGCAGTCCCGTTTTTCAACTTCGAAAGAAGGCTGTTCGAGCGTCGTGCGAACTCGTTTCCGAACCCTTTTGCTACGGTTTCAAGGATTTCGAGAGTGAGAGAATTTTCAAGATCGTTGATCTTTTCGATTCTGAACCCCTCCTGCATCCGCCACCTGCGCCCGCATTTTTGTATGGGGAATCGTACCAGCCGCTCGTTGAAGTCTCTCTGGATGGTTTTTGCGGATACATTGAACTCTTCGGCCAGCTCCGTTACACTCAGAGACTCCCCCTCGTAAAGGCGCTGTAAAATTGTAGTCAGACGTGTAAGAATTTTGTCGTAGTCGTGCGATCTGTTCATGCTGTTTTCAAGCATCTTTCGTTCCATCCGATCCTGCCGAATCGGAAGTATCGAGACGGCGTTACGCTTTTTGTGAAATTTAATATCGGTCGATGAAATAATTATGATAAAATATGACGCAAGACGCAAGCTAAAGTTTATCGGGAAACAGTCAATGAATAAAGAGATGATTTTTTTGCTATTGGGTATGGGGGCAGGTGCGGTAATAGCCTTTGTCGGAGGATATGTGCTCGCGCGCAGCAAGGCCGAGAGAAAAGAGGCGATGTATCAGGTGGAGGTAGATGAGTTGCTGCAGGCGAATGAGGAGATGGAGCAGGAGCTTCGTCCTCTGAAGAAGAAGTTCAAAGAGCTGGAAGCGACACTGAACCAGGAGAATGTAGAGAAAGCGGCTCTCCTTGAGCGCATAAAATATATCGGTGACGTAAGGCGTGAACTCGAGCATGAGAAAACGATCAACAAGCATCTGAATGAGCGCATAGCGGAACTGGAAGCTCTCGTGGTCAAGCTTGAAGCCCAGATGGCTGCCGAAGCCGAAAGTGTGGAAAAACAGCTCGAACTTATAATGGAGACAAAAAGGGAAATTCTCAAAGAGGTGCAGGCTCTGGCGAAACAGAGTATGCAAAACAGAGGTTGATCTTCAAAACTCTCCTTCCGAAAACTTTTTAAAAACTTTCAGATTATCGATTTTGCAATTTCGGACGTTACGGCGCTTGATGCGTAAAGGATCCGAACAAAAGGAGCCCGAACGATGCAGATTCCACTCTTATGGATATACCTTTTGGCAGCTGTCGCCACAGGAGCTGCTGCGGCGGGTTTGATCGCCTTTTTTATGCTTCGCTCCTCTGCAAGGAGATATACCGAACAGATCGAGAGGCTGAAGAGGGATGCGCAGGAGAAGATCGAAGAGCTCGAAACGAGTCTGGCCGTAACGAGAGAGAGGGCTCAAAAGGTTGAAGAGAGTCTCAACTCGAGCAGAATAGAAAATGCAGCCCTCAAAGAGAGGCTGGATCGCCTTGGATCCCTGGAGGCCGAAAAGAGTGAACTGGAGCGGATGTTGGAGAGTGCAAGGTCGCACAATCTGGCACTGGAGAAAGATCTCAGTGAAACTGTGACACTTCTTGAGAGTGAGCGCAAACATGCCGCAAAGGGCATGGAGGAGCTCAAAGAGGCGCGAGAGTCGATGCGAAAAGAGTTCAAAGTGCTGGCGACGCAGATCATGGAGGAGAATAGCCGCTATTTCGGGACCGTCTCCAAAGAGGGAGTGGAGCAGATTCTAAAACCTCTTCAGATGCAGGTGAGCGAGTTCAAGAAGCGAATAGAGCAGGTCCATACGGAAGAGACGAGAGAGATGGCTGCCCTGCTCAACGAGATAAAGATGCTCAAAGAGCTAAATAGAAAGATCGGAGAGGATGCGGTAAATCTGACAAGGGCCCTGAAAGGGGAGAGCAAGCGGCAGGGTATCTGGGGGGAAATGGTACTTGAGAGGGTTCTTGAAGCTTCCGGCCTGCGCGAGGGTGAAGAGTATGAGCGTGAAGTTAGCCTTCAAGACGGCGAGAGCCGTCGATTCCGCCCCGATGTCATAATACATCTTCCGGGGGGCAGAGATATAATAGTGGATGCGAAAACTTCGCTTGTGGCTTATGAGCGTTACGTAAATGAAGAGGACGAAGAGCGTAAAAAGCATTACGCGAAGCTCCATCTGGATGCGGTAAAAAGCCACATAGAGAGGCTGAGTGAAAAGAGTTACGGTTCACTGGAAGGTGTAAATACGCTCGATTTTATATTTATGTTTATGCCGATCGAGGGGGCTTTGATGCTGGCTCTTCAGACGGATCCGGCTCTTTATGACAGGGCTTTTTCCAAAAAGATAGTGCTTGTAAGCCCCACCACTCTTCTGGTGGCGCTCAGAGCCGTTGAGAACACGTGGCGGCATGAGCGACAGAATAGAAATGCTATGGAGATAGCCAAAAAAGCAGGAGCCCTCTATGATAAATTCGTAGGGTTCGCCGAAGATCTTGAAAAGATAGGAAAGCAGATTGAAACGGTGCGCAAATCTTACGACGGAGCCTGGAGAAAGCTTACCGAAGGGAAAGGAAATATCGTAAGAAGGGTAGAGGAGCTGCACGAGCTCGGTGCGCGGGCTACAAAGAGCATGCCCAAAAAGCTTGCCGACTCCGTAGGCTCTGCGGCCGAGCCGCTTCCATCCGCTTCAAAGGAGCCTAAATAGTTGACCGTGAACAACTCCAATTTCGAACCTCTTGCCCTACAAAGCAACAGTTGTCGCGGCCACCACCCGATGCCGTCACCCCTACATTGATCAAGCGACTGCCCGCATCGTACAATTTTTGTCGAAGAAGAGATGGGCAAACATAAAAACAGACAAGGCGAGCATCCTTTCGAATGCCCTTTTGAAGTGGTTGTAGATCTTTTTGAGATTGTATCCACAAGCCGATAAGATCGTATTGATCAGATTGCCGTGCAGGCCTTTGAGAAAGTTTCTTCCCATGCGGTGGTATTGTTTGGCATGGGAAAAGACCGCTTCGATGGATGAGCGGCGTTTGAGAAGTTTATGCTTTTTGCGATTGGATGACGTTTCGATGATGACTTTTGTCTCTCCCTCATAGTCGTGTCCCCGGTACCCTTTGTCGCCGAAGAGATAGCGGACGGTTTTGTCGGTCATGTCCCGTAAGGAAGCTTTGGTCCCCTCAAGCATCTCTTTGAGGGTGTGTCCGTCATAGGGGTTGCCTTCATGGGCGTCGGCATGGATGATAAAGCACTCTTTGGCGGTGGTGATGAAACTTGATTTGTTACCGAACTCGTATCGCTTGTGGGCCTTGCCTTTGGAAATACAGACCGTATCGGGTTCATGCAGGCTGTAGAGCTTGTTTTTGGAGTGGCGTTTCTGGTCGTAGAGTCGTTGGCACTGTTTTAGAAGCGTTCTGGCTTCAAGATCGAGATCGATGGCTCTTTTTTGTGTTTCTCTTTCGATTTCACGTATGACTCGGCCCAATCGATGTTTGAGCTTTTTCAGGGCTGCCGCTTTGCGTCTGAACTGTTTGGCGTGGTTGTAGCGGTTGATTTTGATCAGCAACTTCTTTCCCACTCTTGTGTAGCTTTGGCGCTGTTCGATCTTCAATCGTCTGGCCAGCTTGGAAAGATGAACGATCGCTTTGTAGTAGAGCTTGGCGTCGGTGGGATGGGTGATGCTCTTTTCCTGGACGGTGGAATCGATGACGGCGCATTCGACGCTTTTGGGTTGGATGATCCTGTTCTTGAATCCGCTTTTGATCGTCTCTTGCAGCAGTTTGTAGAGTTTTTTCTTTTTCAATCTTTCTCGAAAGCGGCTCATGGAGCTTCGGTCGATGGGGAAGGCGTGCTGGAACACTATTTCCCCACAGAAGTACTGGTAGTAGGGATTTTCGATGTAGGCCCAGACAACAGTTTCGTCACTGAGGTTGAACATATAGCGCAGGTAGTGCAGACCCACCATCAGGCGAATCGGTTTATTGGGATTGCCGGTGGTGGCGGGATAGGCTTCGGCCAGCTCCTCTTCGATACTCTGCCAGTCGATACTGTCGGCCAGTTTGACCAATGGATGGTTGAAATCGATGATGTCGGACAGTTGTTTATGGCTGTCTAACAGTGTCACATCTTTGGGTTTTTCCTGGAGCATGAAAAGTCCTAAAACTGCAAGGTTTTGGTGTTTGGATTATCACTTTTATATAGTTTTAGGATAACTAAAAAGTGCTTTGAAGCCCTTGAAATCGAAGAATGAAAGGTAACTCATTAACTACAAGATTGTTTACATACTTGATCGCATCCGCCCCCAGAGGCAGTTTTTGTCGATTTCTAAAGGCGTCGATCACAATCTTTACCATATCTCTTTCAAAGTATTCTTCATTATCCAGTATCTTTGAATTTTTCAAAACCTGTTCGTCTGCCTCTTTTTTGATATATTTTAAAGCCTCCAGTATTGCCATCTCTTTTTTGGAGATATTGCCTCTTTCAGAGAGGCGCTTGTGGATGCGGGCATATTTCTCGTCGTTGTCGTATTTTCGCTTCAGCAAATCGTTCCTTCGATTCAGCTCCCGTACCTTTTCAAGGATCTTGTTGAGGCTTGCAATATTTCTTCTCATATCCTCCTGGGACACTTCGCTGAGTTTCTTTTTCTTGAATAGTCGTTCCAGCTCCTCCTTGAGAGTGACAAATTCAGGATCCTTTTGATCAAAATTGCTGGCAAGAGCCTCACGGGTTTGGCGCAGGGTATCTTTCAGCCTGTCGGCAAGCAATAGCTCTTCTTCCCCCACCTTACGGAACATAAAGATGATGTCTTCCAGGGCTACATTGAGGAGGTTGGTCGTCTCTTCTTTGTTTTCGATACTCTTTTTGAGATTGAGAAGATCGAGATGATTGCTGGCATCGATGTAGAGCTTGTTGAGTTTTTGAAAGTCCAAAAGCTCCAATAACTCATAATGCCCGTAGAGGCGGATGAGATTGTAAAGACTTTTTGCGTTACCCAATACCCTTTTGATTTTTTGCATTTGGGCAATATCTTCGATCTCATTAATCTGTTGGGCAAAAACTTCCGCATTTTCAATGTCGAATTCGAAAAGAACCTCTTTGATCTCTTCGATCTCCTCTTCGATCTCTTCTCTACTTTTGAAGAGCCTGGAGTAGTGTTCCATCTCGTCGCCGAGTTCGGATTGTAGCTCTTTCAGGTAAGCTTCATTGGTTTTGTCAAACTCTTCGCTGATATCAGCAAAATCAACTATATAACCGTATTTCCACTCTTTATAAGTGCGGTTTACCCTTGTAAGGGTCTGAAGGAGATTGTGCTTGCGAATGATTCTACCAAGATAGAGCTTTTTCAGCCTGGGGGCATCAAAGCCTGTCAAAAGCATATTGTAAACAAAAAGCAAGTCGATTTTTCCGGCTTTGAAATCTTCAACCCAATCTTCCCGTTCTTGCTTGGTTCCCACATCATGCAGAATCAGTGCCGCACTCTTGACTTTGCGCGACGCTTTGCGTTGTTTCCCATATGAGAGATGGGCGTTATTTTCTGCTGCCAGTAACTCCGGAGCCGGTTCGTCGTATTCTTTTGGAGCATAGTTTTTCTGAAAGATTTCATAAATCATCTTTGCCTGTTCCGCACTGTCACAGACCACCATGCCGCCGATTGTAGGATCATCGTGCGTCATACGGCTTGCTTCAAAGTCTTCGATGATGTACTCCAGCATCGGCTCTACAAAATGAGGATGGGCATAGACCTCTTTTTTACCCAAAGTTCCTTTTTCTACCTGAATCCTCTCCAATACTTCTTTGAGCGTAGCTTTGTATTGTGTCTCAATATCTTCACGGATCAACCTCAGGGTATAGCCATCGGCGATCGAAGCATTGTAGTAGTATGTATGAATATAATTGCCAAAAAGTGTTTTTGAATTGTATTGATCGCCAAGTAGCGGTGTACCGGTCAAACCTATCATAATGGCATTTCGATCAGATTCCATAAGATTGGCGAGGAAACTCCCACGGGGGTTATAGCTGCGATGCACTTCATCAAGGAAATAGATGCGCTGGAGATCTGTATTGTAATCAGTTTGCTGTACTACATGAGCATCCTCACTGAATTTCTGAATATTGACCACCGT
Organism: Hydrogenimonas sp.; assembly: GCA_015490295.1. Classification (GTDB taxonomy): domain Bacteria; phylum Campylobacterota; class Campylobacteria; order Campylobacterales; family Hydrogenimonadaceae; genus Hydrogenimonas. The sequence goes on from WFYC01000029.1 coordinate 10,040, forward strand.
GATTTCCGGATTGCCCGAATAGTTACTCAAAGCGGTTTGCTGCTTGATCTCTCTTGCAAACTCTTCCTTGGAATTGACGGTATGTACCGTCAGACCACGCGCCCTAAATTCCCGATGGGCTTGAATGAGTAGGTCAAGACGATCGACGATGAAATAAAACTTCGGGATGATATTTTGTCTCTGAAAATAGTCTGTGAGGTGTTTGACATTGTAGTATGCGAGAGCGGTTTTGCCGCTTCCTTGTGTATGCCATATGATGCCTTTCCGAACCCCCTCATCCAGTTTTTGCTCTATTTTTTTGGTGGCAAAGATCTGAGGATAGCGCATAATATGCTTTTCGATGCCTCTTTGTCCTTTGACATAGGCAATAGAGTACTGGAGCATAAACGATAGCCGCTCTTTGCTGAAAAGCGATGTGAGGAGCCTGTTGGTCGGGGAATTCGGATTTTTGTTGGTTATAAACTCGGGGCTATTTTTGATGACCGGGTAATTGTTGTCTCGGAGTATATAATTTTCGATTTCTTCATCTTCCGGTTTAAGCAGTTTATCGAGATCGAATCTCTCTTCTTCTCTGAAAAAATTAAATTTGACTCCGCTATAAGATGGCGTGCCATAGAAGGCACCCTGGATAGGAGAAGCAGTAGCGTCGTCATATTCCATATTATTGGAAAATACCATGATCTGCGTCATATTTGCAAAGTGCCTAAACTTCCTGTTTGCAAAGCGCGTGTTGATTCGTTTTCTTTCTGCTAGCACTCCTTGCGGATTGTTTGGCTTTTTTACTTCGATAAATGCCAAGGGGATACCATTGATCAGCAGAGTGATATCTGGTCTGAACTCCTCGTCTCCATTTCTGTATGTCAGTTCTGTGACAACATGGAAAGAGTTGTTTTCGAAATTTTCAAAATCTATGAGTTTGATTCCTGATTGTTCTATCAGTCTTTCATAAAATGCTTTTCCAAGATCTTCATTGTCAAGTAGAAGTGTTATTTCTTGATATAAACGCTCAATCTGATCTTCTTCTATCGTTGGATTCATTCGAGTAATGGCAGTTTTGAAAATGTCTGTAAAAATGTTTGTTTTATCATCCCACTCTGCATCTTTGAGAGAAAGATAATTGTATCCAAGCCTTGTTAAGTGCAAAATTGCAGGGAGTTTAACTCGGGTGTCTTCGTTATGTTTCATTTAATCATCCCCCATTATTGAGCATCTTCCGGATGCGAATACTCTTCAGGACGTTAATGCTATGACTTCGGCTTGCCGACGGTATAGCATTTACCATTTTTATTTTTGCAACAGTCATATTTTAAAATATTTTAGCAATCTTTTACTAAGTTCTCCCCGCTAATTTATACCCTATTTTGCTTAAACTATAGTCGTCAATTTGACTAATTTTAAAAAAGTCGTTAAAATGACGATATAGGAAGCTAAAAGGTAAAGCCATGCAAAAGATAGATCATAAACTATTTATCCATATGCTCAAAGCCCACGGCATTACCCAAAAAGCCTTTGCCGAGTACGCCAAGATCCCCTATGACACCGTAACCGGCTGGAAGAAAAAAGGCAAAGTACCGGCATATGCTATGGTGATCGCCAAAGATATGGCATATCGTATGCGACTCGATGAGCAAACGCGCCATGCTCTTCAGCGCCGACGTAAACGTGGCAATATCGAAGTTATAGGACTTGACGAAGCCGAACAAAAGCGCATCGAAGCGGCATTTTGGGGTACCAATTACACTGCCGGTGAAATTGTCGAAAAAGCTAAAGCCGGTGACAAACGCTTTATGCAAAGGCTTAAAGAGAATCTGCCCGAAGCATTGCACAAAAAAGCGTTGAGCGCTCAAGTGAAATGTCATGCAAAGAGATGACTGGAAGGCGGTGTATTTCAATCAAGATCGTATCCTTCACACTCTCAAAAGCTTGGAAGATGAGATCTTTCTTGCCGGAGGTACCGGCTTGCAGCGTTTTGTATTGCCGCGTGCTTACCGACATTCGGAAGACCTTGATTTTTTCTTTCCGACACTCCGGGAGAGAAAAGAGGTATTTGAGATGGGTGAACGGATGGTAGAGCTTATCCGGGCTATTCCCGGTGCAACCGTCGAAGAGATCCGCCGCATCAAAGAAGAAAATGCCTTTCGTCTGTGGTGCCGGTTTGAGGATAATGATGAAATAGTGAAAGTCGAACTGCTTAATTTCACCTGCGCCAGACTCAAAGATACCGAATTTATGCCACTGCCATTCAAAACGGAAAATCTTTACAACATACTGCTATACAAGCTCAAAGCCCTCTGTGATCGTCCCGATACTATCAAAGATCTTTTCGATCTCTATTTCATCTTTCGGGATTTGCCGCCCATCGAAACAGATGAGCTTATATCGGATCTGAATGCGAAGTTTGAGAATGCTATCGGCTTGCGATACGATCCGGGGCATCTTATACGTGCGCTTGAGCACAACTTGAAATGGGACATAGAGATAGCGGATATCGCTTACCATCATGATCTCAAAGAGGAGATAGAAAGCTTTCAGCACATATTCCACGATGCACTGGAAAGCAAAAGCCTGCTTGATTTTTCTTACAAAAAGCGTATCCAAAACAATGCGGCGAAATACGATCTTGACGAGAAAAGCTATCT
>WFYC01000030.1 GCA_015490295.1 Hydrogenimonas sp.
AGGTTATAGAGATCGCGGATACCGTGCTGAGCCGCAAAGGCGGTGATGGAGCGGTACGCGAGATGATAGAGCTGTTGATTCTCAAAGAGGGTCTTGAAGAGGAGTATCTTTCAAGGTGGCTCTGAGTATAAAACATATACTGCTGCTTCTTTTTGTTTCGACGCTTGCTGCCATCTTTTTTCTAAAACCGCATCAGACGGGAAAGGTTGAAAAAAAGGGTGTTCCGCAGGTCGTCTTTTTCGATTTCAAAAGCTATGAGATCACCAAAGATGGTGTCGAGAGCATAGGGCATGGGCTGATGGCGGAAAAGTTTGCCGATATAATGAAGATACGTGCTCCCTTCTTCAAGCGGCTTACTCCCGCCGGAAGCGAGTCTGTAGAGGCGAAAGAGGCCGTTTATACCGAAAACAGAACTCTCCTTTTCAAAAAAGATGTAAAGCTGTGGCGCGAAGATGGGTGGAGAATAACTACTGACAGAATCTTCTACGATATAAAAAGGAAGATCTATTCTACACAGGGGCTTCCGTTTGTCGCCCGATATGGAGAGAGTGTGGTGAGAGGAAAGAATATGGTTTATTATCAAAAAAGTGGTAAAATCATAGCCGATTCCATAAATGCGAATATCGCTACAGAGGATATATAGTTGAGAAAAATCGTAACTGCCCTCTTTTGTGCGGCCATCACTTTGGTGGCTGCCGAAAATGTCGAGATTACGGCCGACCACTTCGAAGCTAGCCAACTCAAGAAGATAACCGAATTTATCGGAAACGTCCATATGAAAAAAGGGAGCGACGAACTTAACGCCTCCAAAGTGGTCGTCTATTTCGATGAAAAGAGAAGACCGATACGGTATGAAGCGGTGGGAGAGAGCAGATTTATAATCCATATGCAGAACGGAAGTTACTATACGGGCAGAGCCGACAGGCTTGTCTACCGTCCCGATAGGGAACTTTACGAGCTTTACGGCAATGTAGTGCTCAAAGAGCCTAAGCTGGATAGAACTATCATCGGTGAGAAGGTGGTGGTGGAAAAGAGTTCAGGGCGTGCCAATGTGGAAGGAGACGATGGAAAGCCGGTCAAATTCATTTTCAAAGTTGAGGAGCCCAGTGATGGCAAGGATCGTTGACGCCTCTTTCATAACTTCGGCCAGCAGGATCGAAGAGGCTCCCGCAGAGGGTGTGGGCGAGGTTGTTTTTCTTGGACGCAGCAATGTAGGCAAGAGCTCTCTGCTAAATTCGCTCACCCACAGGAAAAATCTGGCAAAAAGCTCTTCTACTCCCGGAAAAACGCGTCTTATCAACTATTTCGAAGTCATATACAAAGATGATGAAGCGGACGAAAAGTATACGGTCCATTTTGTAGACCTACCCGGTTTCGGCTACGCAAAAGTTTCAAAGAGTACGAAGTACGAGTGGCAGAAGAGTCTGAACGAGTTCATAAAAAAGAGAAGAACCATACGTCTGTTTGTGCATCTGCGCGATGCTAGACATCCTGACGAGCCGATAGACGATGAAGTAAAAAGATATATCGAAGGGTTCATCCAACCCGATCAGTGCTATCTGGAAGTCTATACAAAGTCGGATAAGCTTAAGCAGAAGGAGCTGGCAAAAATCGCAAAGACTCATTCGGGCGCGATACTGGTTTCAAATCTGAAAAAGCGGGGGATAGAGAAGCTGGAAAAACTGATTTTCGATATTGTCATAGGGGGAGCCGAGTGTCCGTAGTTCTTTCCAAACCCGTGCTGAGTGATATTCCCCAGATGCAGGAGATTGTAAAAAAAGAGGTTGAAGAGGGGATAATCCTGCCGCGAAGTGACGACGAACTGGCGACAAATATCCGCTCATATACGATCGCATCTGACAAAGAGAGCGGGGAGATAATTGGCTATGTGGCGCTTCATATCCACTCTATGCGGCTTGCGGAGATCCGAAGCCTGATAGTCAAAGAGGGTCATCGGCACAGAAAAATCGGAAGTAGACTTGTGCAAAAGGCTGTAGAAGAGGGGCGGAAACTACAGGTGAAGGAGGTGCTCGCACTTACCTATATGGGAACGTTTTTCGAGAGACTCGGCTTTACGGAGATTCCTAAAGAGTCGATTCCCGAGCATAAAATTTGGGCGGACTGTATCAAATGCAAATATTTTCCGGTGTGCAACGAGATATCATTGATAAAAAGGCTCTGACGCACTTTTTCCTCTTTCTGCTGATCCTTCTCTACCCAGCTATGGAGTCGGTCTATCCGTTTCTTCCTCCGCTCCTGGGCTTTGTATATGTCCAGTGGCGGAGTGCCGTAAGATCGCGGAATACTCTACATATCGTCGCCTGGATGCTCTACGCACTGGTATTCGAATCGGTATGGGGGCTTCCGCTTTACGGAATATGGAGTGTAATGATAATTACATTCGTTCTGTTCGACTACAAGATAACACAGACACTTCATATGCAGGCGGCTATAAAGGTTCTCGGTGCGATTTTGTTCGATCTTCTCTATCTCGCTTTTCTTTTCGGCTACGGAGCGCTGGTTAACGAGAAGTTCATCGATGTCGGCTCTATTTTGCTCTACTATCTCGCAGCTGACATTCTGGGAGTCGTACTATTTTGAAAATCAGGATCGTAATCGCACTCTTTCTTCTCGTATGGGGCGTCCTTCTTGTGAGGATATATCAGCTTACAGTCAAATCAAATGCATACTACGAGACACTGGCGACCCAAAATATCATAAAGAGAGAGTGGATTCTTCCGGTTAGAGGGGAGATTCTGGACAGATTCGGAAAACCTATCGCCATAAACGAGATCGGCTTCAAGATTCTGGTAGATCCCCACCTCGGTTCCAAAAAGAGAACCCCGCTGCTCAAGAGGGCATTGAACGAAATAAAACGAGCTTTTCCGGACCAGAATCTAACCAGGTTGGAGAGGAGGTATAGAAGATACGACTCACCTTACAGGCACGAACCGATAGAGGTTGTCAGGTTCATACCCTACGAGAAGGTGCTGGCCCACTACACGGCTCTCACCAGAAAAGAGCACATCCATATAAGACCGACGACAAAGCGTCATTACCCCTATGGGGCAATGACCGCCCACATAGTCGGTTTCGTCGGTAAAGCCAACGAAAAGGATATGGCCGAAGATGAAGTGGTGAAACTTACGATGACGACGGGCAAGAGCGGGCTCGAGAAGTACTACAACACATTTTTGGAGGGGGAGCCCGGTTACAAAAAGATTAAGGTGAGCGCATTCAACAAGCTTGTGGAGGTTATGGAGACGGTTCCGCCGAGGGAGGATAGAACCCTGAAACTCAATATAGATATGCGTCTTCAGGCTTTTATATCGAATCTTTTCGAGAGCCAGCATAAAGCCGGAGCCGTAATTGTGATGCGCAGAGACGGCGCGATATTGAGTGCCGGCAGCTTTCCGGCATTCAATCCCAACGAGTTTGTAAGCGGAATAAGCAGAAAGGAGTGGAAAAAGCTTATTGAAGATCTGCAGCACCCTTTTACCAACAAGCTTATACATGGACTCTATCCGCCCGGCTCCGTAATAAAACCTGGAGTCGCTCTCGCTTTTGTGGACTCGAAAAAGGTCTCTCCATATACCAAGTTTTACTGCAACGGCTCAATAGAGCTGGGTAAACACCGTTTCAGGTGCTGGAAGAGTACGGGGCACGAAGAGACCGATATGATAAAGGCGATTAGGGAGAGTTGTGACGTCTATTTTTACAAAGGGAGTCTTCTGGTGGGTATCGATAAGCTTGCGCATGAGCTCAGGAGTATGGGGCTTGGCAAAAAGAGCGGAATAGACCTGCCCAACGAGTTCATTGGCGCCGTACCGGACAAGGTGTGGAAGATGAGCAAATATGGACAGCCTTGGTACATGGGGGAGACGCTGAACGCATCCATAGGGCAGGGTTATCTTCTGGTAACACCTATGCAGATAGCGCGTTTTACGGCGCTTATGGCGACAGGCAAGCTTCCGATGCCCTATATAGCCGAGTCTCTTGCTGGCAAAACCGTAGAACCGAAGTTGAAAGATGTGTTGACACTGCGTGAAAAAATGGTCCTTCCTTTGGTACAACGAGCCATGTACGAGGTGTGTAACTCACCGAAGGGGACCGCCTATGAAGCTCTCAAAGGAACTAAGGTGAAGGTAGCCGGAAAGACGGGAACGGCGCAGGTTATCGGTATTCCACAGGAGGAGAAGAAGCGTATGAAAGAGGCTGAGCTCGCCTACTACCACCGTTCACACGCATGGCTAACCACATATGCGCCTTATAAAAATCCGAAATATATCGTGACCATTCTGGTGGAGCACGGCGGACACGGCGGTTCGGCCGCCGGTCCTATAGCCAAAGAGATATACAACTGGCTTGTAGATAACGGCTATATGAGGTGACAGTTCCTCGACTCTATGCGCTAAGAGCGTTTTGCAGAAAGATGGCCAGTACGATCAGCAGCATGAGGCCGGAGGCTTTCGTATAGAGCCGGTTGGCCGTTATAAACACGAGCATCAACGTAACTCCCATCATCAGGAATATATCGAACGAACTGGTAGCAAGATCTATGGAGAGAGGGTTTGTCATCGCTGCCGACCCCAATACGACCGAAGTGTTCGCCATGTTGGAGCCGATGATGTTTCCTATACTCATATCGGCTTTGCCTTTACGGGCCGCCTTTATGCTCACGACAAGCTCCGGAAGGCTCGTTCCGAAAGCTATGAGTAGAAGCCCTATGATCCATTCACTTATGCCGAAGCTTTTGGCGATGTTCGCCGCACTATCTATGGCATGGTCGGCACCGACAACTACGAATATGAAGCCTGCTGCCAGCAGTCCCAGGCTTTTAGGCCAGTTGAACGACGCGGTTTTCAGCTCTTCGTCGATCTCCGCGATCTCCTCTTCGCCGTGTGATTGAACCAGGAATAGTACATAGGCTCCCATCATGACAAAAAGCAGAAAACCGTCTATCCTCGACAAAGAGCCATCCAGAATCATCAGCGGGAATATTATGGCTGGAAAAAGGAGCCATGCACTGTCTTTGAAAAAGAGATCCCTCGACGGAGCGATTTTTTGCGCTATCAGAAAGACAAGGCCGAGCACCAGTGCTATATTCATTATATTGGAGCCGAGTACGTTGGCGACAGCCATGTCGCTCTGGCCCTTGATACTGGCCGCAATGCTGGCCGCCATTTCGGGCAGGCTCGTTCCAAGGGCAATGAGTGTGGCGCCGATTATGAATTCGCTTATATTGTAGTGGAGTGCGATCCGTTCGGACTCTTTTATGATAAACTCGGCGCCCCATATCAGAGCGCCCATGCTTATAATGAAAATTACAAAATCCATCATCAGCTCTCCGCGGTTCTTACTATGAGGCTCTCCGGCAGTCCGAAACGTCGAATCAGCTCCTCCTCTTTTCTTCTCATTTCTCCGCCGTCGTTTTCGTGGTCGTAACCCAGCAGGTGCAAGAGACCGTGTATGAAGAGCAGGGCTATCTCGTCGTCGAGAGAGTTGCGGTACTGGCTCGCCTTCTGCTTTGCGTACTCGACGCTTATAACTATCTCTCCCAGCGGTGCGAACGGCACCTTTTCCAGCGGGAAACTCAGTACGTCGGTAGGTGCGTCTATGCCGCGGGTCTGCCTGTTCATCTCACGAATTGCGGCGTTGTTAGTCAACACAAGCTCGATATCCCGGTCCGTCAGTTCGGCCGCGATGGTTTCGAGCAGATTTTCGTTGGGAGTGTATCCGGTTTCGTTTGTTATCTCGATCATAGGCGCGATTTTATCCTAATTTGGATAAAATTCCGGTAGTTTTTACCATTTTTAAAGAGGGAAATTTGAAAAAAGCTATCGTTATTCTGAGTGGGGGTATGGACTCCTCTACGGCGGCGTTTATCGCTAAGTCGAAAGGTTATCGGATCGTCGCTCTCCATTTTGACTACAGGCAGCGCACACAGGGAAGGGAGAGAGAAGCTTTCGAAGCCATCTGCGACGCTCTCGGTGTAGAGGGGCGCTACGTGATAGATCTGCCATTTTTCGAGCAGATAGGGGCATCCGCCCTTACCGACAGAAGCATAGATGTTCCTACCGGCGGTATAGAACCGGGAGTTCCGGTTACATACGTTCCGTTCAGAAACGGTATATTCTTGTCGATAGCGGCCGCCGTAGCCGAGAAAGAGGGTGCGGAAGCGCTCTTTATAGGAGTGGTGGAAGAGGATAGCAGCGGCTATCCGGACTGCAGGGAAGAGTTTATTGCAGCGATGCAAAAGGCTGTAAACCTCGGTACCAAAGAGAGTACGCATATCACCATAGAGACCCCTCTTGTGCATCTGAAAAAAGAGGATATTGTCAAAACGGCGATAGAGTACGGGGTGCCGCTCGAACTTACATGGAGCTGTTACAAAGAGGAGGGTGAGGCGTGCGGTCTCTGTGATAGCTGCCGTCTGCGCTTAAAAGGATTTGAAAAAGCGGGGATCGAAGATCCGCTGAAGTACAGAACCTGAAGCCGAATGGATTCAAACTCTTATTTGACGTAATTTTTTCTCAATTTCTGATGGCAGCCTACACACTGGTTGAAAATACCTGTATAGGCGGCCGCTATTTTGCTGAAGTCATGCGTGTTGTGTACCTGGCCGTTCATCATTTTGGTAAATTTTTTTATTCTTTCCGCACTCTTTTTAGCCATGTGCATGGCCATCTTCGGATCACCGGGCATCTGTTTTTTAAGGATCTCTCCATGCTTTTTCAAAAAATTTTTTCTGGCCTGCCTGAGTACCCTTACACCCATCTCTATCTTGTCTCTGTCGTTGTAGATGATTCCTTTTTGTATCTGGTCGAGTCCGGTGGCAAACTTTCTCATCGTATTTTTAAGTCTTGTCGTTGAAGCCAGATCGTTGTCGATGATATCCGCTGCCGAAGAAGTAGAAAGAGTTATGATTGAAGCAATAATGATGCTAAGCACTTTTTTCATCGATATTCCTTAGGAGATATTTTTTTTCGAGGAACGGAACAGAACCGTTCGGTGTGTTAGTTTAAGCTGTATACACAGGTGTATAGTGCACGGCCGGTTATCCAATAATATAGATCGGCACTTTCTGCAAAAGGATAATAGCTTTTCTCTTTTTTACTATCGGATCGAGCAGAGTCTGGTTTCGCTGATCTGTGTCCACGGTTTGATCAGTGTGTAGTAACTCTGCATAGAGTCGAAAACCTTTTTGAAGTCCTCGCTTTTTTCGCTCTGCTCCCCGGCTACCTCTTTCATGGCTCTTTTTGCGGCCTCTATTATTTCGGGGGAGAAATCTCTTATCTCTATACCCATCGACTCAAGCTTTCTCAGGGCCAAAGCGTTTTCGTGCATGAACTCATGGTACATCTCTGTCGTCATCGCCTCCGATGCATATTTTATTATCGCCTTATGCTCCTCGGAGAGCTTTTCATAACGGGCTTTGTTGAATGTAAGCTCGAGTATGGAGCCCGGTTCATGCCAACCTGTGTAGTAGTATTTCGCAACTTTGTAAAACCCCATGCGTATATCGAGGGCCGGACCTACCCATTCGGTAGCGTCTATGGTGCCCCTCTCCAGAGCGGTATATATCTCTCCGGCAGGCAGGAGTATCGGATTAACGCCCAGTTTTGCCATCACTTCACCGCCAAGGCCCGGAATACGCATTTTGAGACCTTTTAGATCTTCGAGCGAATCGATAGGTTTTCTGAACCATCCGCCCATCTGTACACCAGTGTTCCCGCCTATAAAAGGGTAGAGATTGTATCTGGCGTATAGTTCGCGCCAAAGTTCGTAACCGCTGCCGTGGTTCATCCAGCAGCAGAGTTCATCTGCGACCATTTTCAGCGGCGCACCGCTGAAGAGCGCGAAGGCGGGATTTTTGCCTTTCCAGTAGTATGGGCCGGAGTGAAAACCGTCTATCTGGCCGCTGCTCGTCGCATCAAAGACCGCCAGAGCAGGCACCAGGATATTTTTGGGATAAATCTTTATCTCCAGAGAACCGCCGCTCATTTCGTGAACCTTTTTCGCAAAACGCTCTATGCCGGTTCCCATGATGGGAAAGTGAGCGGGCCAGCTGGTGGCGATTTTCAGCTTGGCTTTTCGGCGTCGGTTTATATTGAGACTCTTTTTGCCCTCTATCTGTTCACGTGTGCAACCTGTAAGGGTCGCCGTAGCGGCAACGGCGGCCGAGGCTTTCAGAAAATCTCTTCGTTTCATGGAAGAAGGCCTTTTGTCGTATGGTTTTTAAATGAGAAGTAGATTATAGCGACTCGAAGCACAGTAGACGATAAAACGTTTTCGCTACAAGAGGTTTCTCGATCTTTCGGGCGTAGCCCGTCTGCCCGTAAGGGCAAGCTTCAGTGCCACAGCGGCCAGCGTAGTTTCGGGGGCTTTGTCCTCGAAACGTTTCTCTATCTTTAATGATAGAACGCCGCAATAACCGCAAAAGCCAGAAAGAACATCAGGTGCGAAATCCCCTCAACGTAGTTCGTCTCGCCGTTATCTGTCGTTTTCCAAGCCAGAATGACCGTCAGTATGAGTGCACCGACCTGCAGGGAGTTGAAGTCGAGTGTCAATTGCATATCGGCAAACGGTGAAAGGAGCATCAAGATAGGTACGGTAAGAAGGATCGAGACGGTAGAGGCGCCCATCGCGATGTTCACGACCCGCTGAATCTGGTCCGCCTTTGCGGCTTTGATGGCCGTAAATAGCTCCGGAGATACGCTTATGATGGCGATGACAAGTCCGGCCAGAGCGGCGGAAATTCCATAATCTTTCGCAATCTGCATACCGTCGCTTGCGAAGATTTCCGCAATAACTCCGATGATAAAGATAAGGGTAAATATGATTACGAGGTTGGCCGTGATGGAGAGCTTTTCGAAAATGTAGTTCTCCTCTTCCTCCTCTTCCATACTTCCTTTGCCCTTTTTTCTTCTAAGTCTGAAGATTCGGCTTCTGGCCGTGGCCTTGAAGAAGTGTATATGTGTACGGGTCTGAAAGATGAATATACTCATATAGTAGAGACCGAGCAGAAACGCGATGATGTAGCTGGCGATCAGCAGATTGTCCGAACCTTTCGGAGAGTAGCCCAGTACACTGGGAACGAGAAGTGCAACAGAGGCTACAAGCAGTATAGTCGTATAGGTACTCGACGTATCTTCGTTGTGCTCCTGCTCTTTGAATCGAAGCCCGCCTACGAAGACCGCTATCCCAAGTAGAACGTTCATATCGACGATCACCGCCGAGATGATACCGCTCTTTACCGTCTCGAGAGCATGCTCGCCATGGCTGCTTTCGAGCATTATCATAAATAGCAGTAGAATTTCGACGGCGACGGCACTGAACGTCAGTACGAAGCTGGAGTAGGGCTCCTGCAGCCTCTCTGCGAGAATCTCAGCGATTTCCGATACCGTGAATGAGAAGGATGCTATACCGAGTCCGGCGCAGATAACCGCGAGATAGGTAAAACCGTTGAGGTGGAAAACGAGGGCGAGTATGCTTAGTAGGGTACCTGCAAAGAGGTCCCAGTAGTTACCGAAAAAATCCTGTAAGTCCGACGAAGGCTCGGAGGATGTGCTCATTTAAAACAGTCCTTTTATTTCGAAATTGCCGGTAGATACGGCATCGATGTCGAAAAAAACGTCATTTCCGAGTCCGGCAATCATATAAAACCCCGGTTTCAACGGAAGTTCGAACCTCTCTATGAGTTCTGAGACGGTGTCGTATCTCTCCATCGCTATTTTTATATCACACTCAAACTTAATTTGTGTTGGAACAAAAAGTTTACAGCGTGTCCATTTTATGAGGTTTAGCTGTTCGTAGCAGCTTTTGGGAAGCGAAATGTCGACAAATATGATAACTTGCTCACTCGATCCCCATGCGACAGGTCTCATGCCGGCATCCACGAATACGGGCTTGAAAGATGGGGTATGATTCAGGTTTGAGAGCGTGTATCCGGCTCCTGCCGCTTTCAACAGACCTACAGCCTTTGTAAAGATGGAGCTCATGCAGCAGGCGAGAGGAGCCCTCTCATAATAAGAGCCTTCCAGAATGAAAGAGCTTTCGAAAATTTTACCCGATATCGTGGTGAAGTCGACCGGTTCCGGCGCGGCGGTAGCTATGGCGGCACCTATATTGTCCAGAAATCTTTTGTCGTCAGAAAATATAGTCTGTCTTTCGGTCGAGGTCAGGATCTTTTCGCTCGCCTCCATCGGATCTTTCGGCAGCAAAACGGCATTGTGGCTGTTTGAGATCATCTCCATGAACTCCATGAGCGTCGATGGGATATATATGAACTCTCTATGGTTTATCACAAGCCATAGACGCAGCAGTTTCATGAGTGTCTCGGAGAGATTCTCTACCTCTATCCAAGCAACTTCATCGTCCATAGGTGTGACATGCTTGTCGGTAATTATGCCGTAAGCGCCGTTTTTGAGCGCCTCCTCTATTCCGGCCGGGTCCAGCGCTACAAAAAGCGACCCTCGAGCGGCTTTTGAAGGGAGCAGTGCAACAGTATCAAAACGGGATATGGAGGGAGTATTCAGCAGCCGGCCGCCCGTGACGGCCACTACGTTTTCAAGGCGCATCTATCTGATCAGCCGATGGGTGTTCCGGTTTTTTTGGCAGACTCTGGACGTATCAGGCAGAGGCCGTTTTCATCTTTTGCCGCCAGTATCATACCTTCCGAGAGCATCCCCATGAGTTTGGCGGGTTTGAGATTCGCCACTACGCATACCTGGGTATTCATCAGATCGTCGGGAGAGTACCACTCTTTGATGCCCGCTACGATCTGGCGCGGTCTCTCTTCGCCCAGATCGACCTGAAGCTTGAGCAGTTTTTTGCTTTTCGGAACCTCTTCGGCCTCTACGACGGTACCCACTTTCAAAGAGGTTTGGAAGAACTGGTCTATCGTGATGAGGTTGGCCCCGGACTCCTTCTCGCCCTTTTTCTCTTCTGTGCTTCTTTTGCTCTTTGCCTTCTCTGCACTCTTTTTCGCTTCCGCTTTTTCAGCCGGAGTCTCCACCAGAGGCTCCTCTATCCTCGGAAAGAGCGGTGGAACTTTCTCTATTTTGAACGCTTCGAGAAGTTCGGAGTTTTTTATGAGCCTCAGGTAGCTTTCGTGGTTCACCTCGAAACCGAGTGCGCCTGCAATGGTCTGGGTGGTCTTCGGCATAAAGGGGTGCAGGAGTACCGATACTTTGGCAAGAATGTTCGCAACAAGCGCTATCGTAGCCATCGCCTCGCTCTCCTTGCCCTCTTTCATCTTGACCCACGGCATACCCGTATCTATCGCTTTGTTGGCGATGCGAAGAGTTTTCCAAAGATCTTCGAGATAACGGTTTGTCTGGATCTCGTAGAGATAGGGCTCGACAGTAGAGAATATCTTTTCCGCCTCCTCCAGTTCCGATTTGTGGTATTCGGCCACTTTATCGCTCTTTACTTCGAAGTCGAAATATTTCCCGCTCATGCCTATGATACGGTTGAGCAGGTTGCCCAGGTCGTTGCCAAGATCCGAGTTTATGCGGTCCATCAGAGCTTTTTGGCTGAAGTCTCCATCCTGGCCGAACGGAACCTCTCTGAGCATGAAGTAGCGGAAGTTTTCAAGACCGTAGGCATCCGCGATCTCTTTGGGGTCTACAACGTTTCCTTTCGACTTGCTCATCTTTTCGCCGTTTCTGGTCCACCAGCCGTGGGCCGCCACATGGTGGGGAAGCTCGAGCCCCAGACTCATCAGGAATGCGGGCCAGTAGATAGCGTGGAAGCGGAGTATATCTTTTCCTATAAGATGCACCTTCGCGGGCCAGTACTTCATCAGCTTTTCATCGGTTCCGTAGCCGAGCGCAGTTACGTAGTTCATGAGGGCGTCGAGCCAGACATACATCACATGTTTGGGGTCGTTTATGGAGTCGGGGAGTTTTATGCCCCAGTCGAAGCTGGTGCGGGTTATCGAGAGGTCGTCGAGGCCGTTTTTGACGAAATTTATCACTTCGTTACGTTTCGATTTCGGCAGAATACGGTCGGGGCGGCTGTCGTACCACTCCAGCAGCCTATCCTGGTATTTGGAGAGTCTGAAAAAGTAGCTCTCCTCTTCGACTATCGATGTAGAACGTCCGCATTCGGGGCAGAACTCGTCGTCGACAAGCTGCTGTTCGGTAAAAAAGGTTTCACAGCTTACGCAGTAGTGTCCGCGGTAGACATCTTTGTAGATATCTCCGTTGTCGTACATTACTTCAAACGCCTTCTGAACGCCTTTTATGTGCTGCTCGTCGGTTGTACGGATGAACTTGTCGTAGCTTATTTCGAAATCGTCCCAAAGAGATTTGAAACGGTCGGATATCTCGTCCGCATACTCTTTTGGAGTTTTGCCGCGTGCTTTGGCAGCCTGTTCGATCTTCTGACCGTGTTCGTCCGTACCTGTGAGAAAAAATACATCCATACCCGCAAGTCTGGAATATCGTGCAAGCGTATCCGCAATGATGGTGGTATATGCGTGACCGATGTGCGGAACATCGTTGACGTAATATATAGGAGTGGTTATATAGACTCTTTTGCATTTCTCTTCGCTCATTGTAAACCCCATTATTAGCTTTTAGTTACTAGTTGTTTGTTATTAGTTTTTGACTAAAACTCGAATCCTCCGCCTTCGCCTTTGCTCATGCTCTCATATACTTTTTTTACATATTCATTTCTCAGTTCGCATCCAATCACCTTTTCACATTTGAGGCAGCTTGTTACACCCATCTGCTTCTGGCACGCTTGAAGCCTCTCCTTGGCCTCTTCACGTGCCTCTTCCCACTTGTCGAGGCTCTTTTCAGGAGACTCCGTATGCATCTTTCACCTTTGAAATCTCATACCTGCTGCCGAAAAAGCATGGCGTGGTCTCGTGCGGGTCCTCGCACGGAAGCTCCATAAGACGCCCTCCTTTGTCGTCTATGGCCACTCCGCCGGCAGTTTCGTAGACAAATGCGAACGGAAATACCTCGAAAAGCTTTCGCAGCTTGCCGTTCGGTTTGTCGTCGGTACCGGGATAGCTAAAAAGTCCGCCCCCTTTCAGAAGGATCTGGTGCAGGTCCGGCACCATGCCGCCGGAGTATCGCAGGCGGTAACCTTCCGCAAAAAGAGAGTCGACCAGTTTTTTGTGGTGCTTGGGCCAGTACTGCTGCGTGCCTCCGGGAGCGTTCAGCTTCCCCTTTTCGCCGAGTTCAATAGTATTTTGTTCCATGAAACGGCCGTGACGGAAGATGAAGTGGCGCACACCCCCTTTGTAGGCGGTAACCATCTCCAGGCGCGGGCCGTAAACAACATACACGGCCGCAAGCATGGATCTGGCCTGAAACTCTCCGTCGTAAATACCGAAAATGGAGCCTACGCTCAGATCCACATCTATCAGACTGGAGCCGTCGAGAGGGTCGTATGCGATCATATACCTGCCGTTGGGGTGGAGTATCTCCTCCTCTTCCTTCTCCTCACTTGCGATCGCTTTGACGGCGGCAATTTTTGAAAACTCCTCCGCGATTATGAGATCGCTCTGAATATCTAGTTTGAGCTGCATGTCACCCGTGGCGTTGCACTGCTCGGAGTAGCACAGATCCTCATTGGCTATGGCGTCTCTTATTCTATGGGCAGACTTTTCTATCGCGTCGAAGATCGGTTTGAGCGTCATCTATACGGCCTTTGCATGTTTTTTTATCCACTCGATAATCTGAGAGGTGTCATTTAGATCGAGTATATCTATCTCTTCCGGGATATCGTAATCAACGACATCTACGGAGTCATCTACGGCTATCGCTTCCGAATAGGGGAAATAGCTCTCGTCGATTTCGTTGCGGAAAATCGCTATACGCGGCAGCGGAAGGGTTTTTAAACCCTCGACCAGCAGGTAGTCGAAATCTTCCACCATCCGTATGATCTCTTCTATTCTCTTGTGGCGGTGCGAGAAGTATGTCGTTCTTGTCGGTGAGGTAACCACCACTTCGGCGCCGGTTTGGAAAAACTTCCAGCTATCTTTTCCCTCGACGTCAAAAACCGCTTTGTCTTTGGGGTCATTTTTGACTATGGCGATCTTGTAGTCACTTATCAGGGTGCGTGCAACTTTTTCTATAAGTGTCGTCTTGCCGCTGTTGGAAGGACCGGTAAAAGCGACTGCAAAACGTTTTTGCAATGGTTAGCCTTCGTTATGAAATCGGTAGTGATTATAGCCAAAAAAGTTTTAAACCCCGATAGCGTGAGTGAAATCCCGATCGATTCTCACTCTTTGAGATGAAAGTGCATCGTAACGCATGGTCAATTCTTGGATCTGCCCGGAGTTTGCGCGACAATTAAAAGGTTTTGTGTTAGAATCCTTCAGAGCAACAGGCTCTTTCGGTTGCCGAAAGATTGTACGAAAAAAGGTCGAAAACGTGAAAAGGTTTCTATTTTTTACAGCCGTGGGGATGGCCCTTGTCTTCGGGGGGTGCAGTTCCAAGTCGTGCAAAGAGGGAATTTTGCAGCCCGATACCATTTATGAAAAGGCACTTGTGAATACACGCGAAGCGCAGGTGGTAAGATCGTTGGAGACGAAAGCTTCCGTCAGCGCCACCCTTTTGAACGAAGTGTTCCCGAACAGGTACCGTTACGACAAAGGTGTCTATCTTTTCGTGGGTGCCATAACCGACAGGAAAGTGCCGGACGAAAAATTTCCCGATTTTTTCCACCTTAAGCTCAACGGCATGGACCCGGTAAGCGTAGAGCCTGTTCACAGGGATAACGAACTCTATACTCTGATGCCCAGTGTCAACCGGTGGGGTCGGTACTACGTTGCCGTTTTCCCGCCTTCAAAGGCGAAGAGCTTCAAGCTCACTTTCGGAATCGATCCGTACGATCCGGTTGTGTTAACGTTTCAACGACCGACGCCACGGAGGTAGGATCGCCCAGTATCTTTTTGTAGACGAGATAGTTTGCAAGCACTTTTTTCCCGTACCTGCGGCTCTCGTCGTAGTGAATCAGCTCCATGCTGAGCCACGGCTCGTATCTCCCTTTTAGAAAAAGCCCCCTTTGGGTCAGAGCCCGTTTCGTAAAACCGATTCCTCCGTTGTAGGCGTAGGCTATGAAGAGCGGGTGCATTAGGTATCGTCGCAGGTATTCGAGGTGCTTGAGAGCATACTCGATATTTTTATTCGGATCGAACATCGAGTCGAGATTCAACGGCTCCTTTATCTCTTTTGCGAGCGCTTTGACCAAAAAAGGCATTATCTGCATCATTCCCAGTGCATAAGAGGGTGAGATAGATGATGGAATAAAACGGCTCTCCTGTCTCGCCAGTGCAAGAAGCATCGCCTTCTCATCCACACTCAAACTTTTGTAGGCGCTTTTGTATGGGAGCGGAAAGTAGTGTGCGCGGTATCTCGAAGCCCGTTCCATTATGAAGCAGTAGTGTCCTAGGGTCTCGGGTGCCGCGAAACTTTTTGCTAAGTCTATCAGTTCATCCCTCTTTTTCCCTTTGATCTCTCTCAAAATGGCCAGCCATGCAAACGGATCGGAGATGTTGAAGTCCGCATTCTGACCCGAAAACTCAGGCACCGCTATACGTGGAGGCCGCTTTTTGAGTTTTTCGGCGGCATAGAGAGAGTAGATGTTAAGGTCGAAACTCTCGGAGAGTCTCTTTAGATAATCTTTCTCGGGGTGAAGTCTGGCAAGCCAGAATAGAACTTTGTCTTTGTCGAAGCGGTAGTACGCCTTTTTATATGCGAGCAAAAGGTAGTGGGCGGCAACCGTTTTTCTGCCATGTCTCAAAGCGTTCATGGCTAGAAAAAAGGTACTTTGATGCGAAAGATCTTTTGCATCCATGCCCAGCAGCGAGCGTTGGAGGCGGTCGAGCTTTTTGTCGGTAACGATCAGTTTGACTGTATGGGTAAATGCTTTTTTCGAAGCAAGCCGTTTTATCAGCTGCGGGGGCAGCGGGTGGTTCAGATATTTTTTTCTCCAGATTGGTCCGCAGTTGTTGAAGACTTTGAAAAAGGTCTCTTCGTCGCTCTTTACCAGCTCGAAAAAGGGCTCTTTCGAAGCCATCACACCGGCCCAGCGCAGCTCTTGAGGGAAGTCTGAAATCTGCTCCAGTAGCCTGTATCTTCGAAGTTTGGGAATTTTTGTAAATTTATACGGCGTCAGCGCGATTACGCTGCACTCAGCCGTTTTTGCCGGAAGCTGTTCGGGTTTAAGTCTGTAACACTCATACGCCTCTTTAAAACCGGGTTGGTCCGTTTTTTTTGCAAATCTCCCGATTATCTTCCAGTTTACCGATTTTACCTGGTAGAATGCCCTTCCGGCCTCTTCGGCCGTGATGTTATTATCGAGAAAACGCCATATGTAGAAGTCTTTGGCGTAACTTCTCGGCATCTTCTCGATCTCTTTCAGTGTTACCGCCGGAAGCAGCAGAGCCGCAAACAGCAGCAGAGCCGTAAATCTCATCATAAAGAAGCGGCGAGTTCAAAGAGCAGTTTGACCAAAAAGAGATCGATAAACTGCAGACCTATAATGACTATGAGCGGAGCGAGGTCGATACCGCCGACAACGGTGGGTATGTAGCGTCTTATCCAGGCGTAAACAGGCTCGGTCAGGCGGTAGAGTGTCTGGACTATCGGATTATAGGGGTCGGGGCGTACCCAGCTCACGAGAGCCGCTATGATTACGACCCAGATATAGATGCTTATTATCATATGCAGAATCTGTGCCAGTGCCTGTACGAAAGTTGAGAGTATCATTTTACTATCTCCAGTAGGTAGGATTTCAGGTATGGGTAGAGGTGTGAAAGTTCAGGCCCGTGGTCCGTTCCGGTAAGAAGCAGCCGCAGAGGTTTGAAAAAGTTTTTCCCCTTCAGCCCCGTCTGTTGCGTCAGATATTTTTTGAATTCGTCGAAAGAGTCGAAACCGGGAGCTCTTTTTATCGCATCTTGCAGAATCTTCATCTGCTCACCCCACTCGTTGTCGAAGCTTTTGGCCGAAAATATCGCCTCTATTTTCGGTTTTATCTCTTTTATTGTGCTCCCCTCTTCGAGGAAGCACTTAGCCAGATCACCTATGGCGGCATCGGCGAAGCCGAAAGCCCTCGAGAGATCTTTCGAATCCATCAACTTCATATGTTCCCTGTTTATGAACCTGAGCTTGTCGAGGTCGAACTTCGCCGCGGCTTTGGAGACGTTTTCAAGCCGGAACCACTCTATCGCCTCATCGAGAGTAAAGATCTCTTTCGGCGTCTTGTTTCCTAGCAGTATCAGATAGTTGGCTATCGCTTCGGGAATGAAACCCTCTTCGAACAGCCATCGTACGCTCGACGCAGAGTCCCGTTTGGACATCTTTTTGCCCTCTTCGTTCAGAATGACAGGCAGGTGTGCGTAGTCGATATCTTTGTCGTATCCCAGAAGTTTTCGTATGTGAATCTGTTTCGGCGTATTGCTTACATGGTCTTCTCCGCGGATTACGAGGCTTATGTCGTGAATCATGTCGTCGATCGCACAGGCGAAGTTGTAGGTCGGGGTCTTGTCGGCACGCATGATTACGAAGCTGTCTATATCGTCCGGGGCGAAAGAGAGCCTCCCTTTTATAATGTCGTCGAACTCTATCGCGCTCACCGGTTTTTTCAGCCGTATCGTGAACGGTTTTTCGTTGGTCAAAACATCTTCATCGCTCAGTAGTTCGCACTTTCCGCTGTAGCGATACGCTCTTTTGGACTCTTTTGCCGTCTCCCGCTCGGCCTCCAGCTCTTCGGCGGAGCAGAAGCAGGCGAACGCTTTTCGCTCTTCGAGCATCTTTATCGCCATATGCTGGTGGATGGTGAGGTTATGACTCTGATAGTAGACCTCGTCATACTCGAGCCCGAAAAGGTTCAGGATCTCGAGAATCTCCCTGTCTTTCCCCTCGATGTTACGCTCTTTGTCGGTATCTTCGATCCTGACGATATATCGCTCGTTGCGCTGTTTCGCAATGATATAGTTGAAGATGGCGACGCGGAGATTGCCTATATGCATATCTCCTGTCGGACTTGGTGCGAAACGCAGCATAAAACCCCTTTTAAACCGAATACGGCTCTTTTTTTGCTTTGGATTATACCAAAAATATGGTTTTTGGTTTCGACCGGCTCAGCTATCTTTCATTAAAATCGATATATTCTGTCGTGAAACATTTTGTAGTTAGGGAGGATTACAATATGATAAAAACTATTCTTAAAATATCTGTTCTACTCTTTTTCAGCGCATCTTCACTCTTTGCCGCGATGGCAGACAGAAGCGCTACGGGATATCTGGAGGGGTACCTAAACCACGGTTTGGATCCCGATACGTTCGAGTGTACCGTGCAAAATGGAAAAACTTACATCTGTATAGCGAAAAACCTGAAAGAGTGTAACGGCACTACATCGCTCGAGATAAAAATGATGAGACTCCTTTTCGACAAAAAGAGGGCCGAACCCATCCTCGACGAGGCAGTTGCTCATACATACTTCAAAAGCATGGAGACGGCCGAGACGATAGAGAGCAGGCTTGAGGGGATGCACTTTGAGAACGAGATGCAAAGAGCTATTCAAAAGAGCAGACTCGAAAAGAGGTATCTTTACGATGCAAGCGTGCAAAAAAGGGTCTATAGTGTGCTCTTAGACAGTCTGAAAGAGGGCGTTGCGAAAGAGTTTGGATTTTACGACAAAGAGCGGAAAAACTCTTTCTCGATAGCCCTCTTGCGTTACCGCAACGACCTTGAAGAGAGGGAGGGCGGATACATTTTTTCAAAGAGGATTTTGGGTGACTTGAGCCTGAGTCTCAAGAGCTTTTATCTAAAAAACGGCAGCGATCACAATCTCGATGCGAATAGAAGCGCAGCCGTCTGGGAGGGACTTCGAAGTTTGACCCCTTCCGAAGTACCGATGATAGAGAAAATGGATCTGGACTATTTTCTTCGAAAGAGTTCCGTCTTCAGCGACGAGAGTAGAGGAGATGCGCTCTTTAGCCTGAAAAACTCCGCGTTGGACGGCGATACGGTACTGAGTGTCGGCAAGATGGAGTTTGACGAGCCGAAAAGGTCGAAAAACAGTACAGTGCTTAAAGTGAGGATCGAAAACGCGAGAGCTCTTCTGGATGATTCCGTGAAAGCGAATATCGGAAACGCCGATGCTACGCTGCTGGAGTTTAGGACATCCACGAAGATCACTCCGCAAAATCTGCGTAGATACAGAGAGGAGTTGAAAAAGGATCCCGCTTTCAAAAAGAGTACCGAAGCCGTGGCCGACTATATATCGGCAATCGCCTCTTTTTACAGAAAAAATAGTACCAACCCGCGTTTACGCACTTTTATCGACTCGATGGATCGGTCGGTAAAGAGTTTTTTGAGAGGAGAGAGCGATACTCTCTCTTTCAGGCTCGAAAACAGAAGCGGCCTTTCGTTCAATGCTTTGGTAGGGGCGTTTCTGTCTCAGATGATGCAAAAAAAGCAGAAAGAGAGCTATCCGAACCAAAACGTTATCGAATTTCTCTTCGACAACTTCGGCATGGAGTTCGGTAACGGTTACTGACTGATGTTACGCAAATTCCGGGCAAAGCCCGTAATTTGGCAGGGCCTGAGCGGCCCTACAACCCCATGAAACTACGGAATCCAAGATTACGAGATGATTTTACGCATTTTGCGTAAAATCAGTTACCGATCGAGGTTAAACGTAACGGGTGCGACTCTCACAAAGCTTGAGCTTCTACAAAAAGATTCTTTGTAATCCGCATCGCTTCATCCGCGCTTTTGCCGAAGATCATCACCCCCTCTTCGTGGCCGGTCATCGCAAAGAGCGGGTTTTTAAGCGGGTCTGTATCTTTGTATATATTTGCGACCTCCAGGGCCATCTCTTTCGTACCGTAGGCTACATCCGCCGTCTTCAGGTACCCGCCCTCCATCATCATCTTCCAGATCGCGAACGAGTGTATATGTATGACCCACTCTATATGCGGGCTCAGAGCGTATACCGCCGCATGGGTGAAGGCTTCGCTGCTCGGTTTCGCGGGGCCTTCGGACTCTATGCGAAACTCCGCTTCGTCGTAGCTCTTTACGAGCGAATAGCCCTTTTCGTCAAGATAGGGCAGATGGCCCGTCTGGGTCGCGGTGATGACAAAACCGCCCCCTTCGATTCTGCGGCTGAGGTTGCCGTAGCCTACGCCATCTTTTACGCCGATGAGTCCAAGCTCGAAAAGGCGCGCTCTGATCGGCTCCAGGGGCTCCCACATGGCGGCTTCGAGCGGATCGGTTTTGAAAAAATCGAGGGTATATTTTATTACACCGTCGGTCATAGCCTATCTTTGAACATCGACTCTATAGACTCCCGCTGTGCAGTACATACGCCCCTCTCCGTTATGAGCCCCGTAATCAGACCTGCGGGCGTTACATCGAAGCCGTAGTTGAGTGCCGCGGAGCCTTCGGGAACTATTCTCACTTTTCTGTAGCGGCCCTCTTCGTCTACGCCTCTAATGTGCGTAACCTCCTCTTCGCTTCTCACCTCTATGGGTATCTCCTTTATGCCGTCGTTTACGGCGAAGTCGAAAGTGGAGGAGGGGAGGGCTATGTAGAATGGCACGCGGTTGTCGTTTGCGGCGAGCGCTTTGAGGTATGTACCTATCTTGTTCGCCGCGTCGCCGTTTCGGCTTACCCTGTCGGCCCCGGTTATGCATAGATCCACCATGCCGTGCTGCATCAGATGGCCACCCGTGTTGTCGACTATGACGGTATGGGGGATGGAGCTCTTTTGAAGCTCCCACGCCGTGAGGTTCGCACCCTGGTTTCTCGGGCGCGTCTCGTCTACCCATACATGGATGTCTACTCCCCTTCTTGCGGCTTCGTATACGGGTGCGAGGGCCGAGCCGTCATCGACGATGGCGAGCCACCCGGCGTTGCAGTGGGTCAGTACGTTTATGTGTGTAAGGCCCCTCTTTTTCATCAGGCTCTCTATGATGTCGGCACCGAATCTGCCTATATTGCGGCTGGCAAATGCATCTTCGTCGCAAATGGCTATAGCCTCCTCTTTGAGCCTTTCGGTGCGTTCCTCAATTTTTGAAGCCGCCGCGACATCCATCATCCTGTCTACAGCCCACATCAGGTTTACGGCGGTAGGGCGGGATTCTCTTATCTTTTTCGCCAGCCTCTTTATGCACTCGAGCTCTCCGCCGCACTCTCTGGAAGCGAGATATACACCGAAACCCGCCACATTGCCTATGACTCCGGCTCCTCTTACCGTCATATCGGAAATCGCTTCGCTGCACGCCTGCGCATCCTCGATCCTGACCCACTTCTCTCTGAAAGGGAGAATTCTTTGGTCCAGAACCGAAAGAACGCCGTCACTTTCGAGCTTCAAAGCTCTGTAGACCCCTTTCACGAAGCCCCCTTTACTATCTTTACCACATCGTCTATACTCTCGACCCGCTCATGCTCCATAACCAGCCTGCGGCCGCACTCGAGGGCATCCATCATCGCCCTTTTTCTCAAAACCGGATCCTCGATGCCCCGAATCTCTTCGACTCCGGCTATCCCGAAGACGCGCCTCGCCATCTTGCAGCCGGCGAAACCTACACTTTGACGGAGCATCTCTTTCATAAACTCCCTTCTGAAGCGCTCCAGATCATCATCGGGCAGGAAGCCGGGCTCTATGAGAGCGCTCTTTTTCGTCTCTCTCCAGAGATTCAGGAATTTGGCTTCGAATTTCTCCCATATCTCTTTTATCAGGGAGGCTACCCACTTCATGTAGTCTCTATCTCCATTCAGATGGCGGTGCGATATGTAGGAGCTGCCGAGATTGGCTACGATCGCCCCTATGTCGAAGCCGAAAGGCCCCACAAACGCAAACTCCGGGTCTATGACGAAGGTCTCTTTTTTGTTCACCATGATGGAGCCGGTGTGCAGGTCGCCGTGGATCAGGGCGTCGGTCTGGGTCATGAAGATGTACTTGAGCCGCAGCACCTTCTGCTTGAATGCGGTGTCGGCGAAGAGTTTTTCGGCCTCCTTTTCACAGCCGGGCTCTATATGGTTTGTTTCGTTTCGCATATAGGGGAAGGTGAAGACGAAATCTTCGGTAAGCTTGCAAAGCTCCCTGTTTTCGTTGAAACGCTCTATCAGGGCTCTCTTTTCGTCGCTCTGAAGATACAAAGATGATGATTTAAAGAGCGTTTCGGCCAAAAAGGTACTTATATGCTCCGCGAAGAGCTCGTAGCGCTCTTTCTCTATCAGCCCTTTTCTCAGAATCTTGTGCGATTTGAGGTGCTGCATGACCACAAGGCTCATATCTTCGTCGGCGTGGTAGACTTTGGGTGCATGTATCTTGTAGCTCTGAAGTGCGCGAATTTCGAACTTCATCCGATCTCTGGATAGGGCGTAATCCTCTCCCGCGCATCTTAGATACGGAACCGCCTGTTTCACTATCAGGCTCTTTTGCGGCTCGTCTGCGCTCTTTACGATGAAGACGAAGTTCAGGTTTCCGTCGCCGATCTCCTCGACTTCCAGTTCGCCGTTCCCGAAAAAGTCGGCTATCGCAGGTATGGAACGAAGGTATTGCGGCAGTGTCGCCGGGGTCATGATCTCATAGCTCATTATCATCCTTTTCAGGCTGTTTGAATCAGATTAATTATACTGTAATAACAAAAATGAGCTCTATGAAAAATCTGAATGATCCCCACATCCATTTATAATAATCAACTTTCCTCAAATTCCTTTTCGCCGATACTTTTTACCAATTCATCTATCTTTTTCATAAAATCGGCCTTTTCATTTTCGGAAAGATCTTTGCATCCCTGCTGCAGCAGTATCGATGTCACCTTCAGCACAAAGTCTCTCCTTCTCTCTTTGGAGAGTTTCGGAAGCATCATGTTCAGGCATTTCGGCATCATCTCACTCATCATCTCCGGCATACCTGACTCTCCCATTTTGCTCCTGCACATTTGCATCATGTCGCCTTTGCTCTCTCCCATCGTATTCATCATCATTTTGGGCATCATCTCCGACATCATTTTCTGTTTGTCATCCGGTGTCATCTCCGCGAAGAATCTATCCATCATACTGCCCATCATCTCTTTTTTCTCCTCCTTGCTCATTTTCCCCATCATGCCTTGCATCATTTTGTCCATAATATTCATCTTATATCCTTTCTTTTTTGTCAGGGGTTGGCTGAAACTCTCTGCCTTCTGTGCAAACCCCGCTGTGCGGCAGCCGGCGGCTTCCGCTTTTAAAAGCGGGCCCCGGACCGGCCGCCGGCTATTTTAAAACCAGAACCTCAAACCCCCTACAAAAGCGGTATCTTCCGCACCGCCGTATTTCGAGGCGGTTTTACCGAAACTGTTCGAGTATGTGACACCGATGTAGGGTGCGAACTCTCTTCTTATCTCATATCTCAGCCTCAGACCCACAGCGGCCGAGGATATGCCTCCACCTTTTTGAAGTTCGGGTACCTCTTCGCTGTACGCTTCTATCTCCATGCGCGGGGTCAGTATGAGTCTTTGTGTTATGAGAGCTTCATACTCGAAGTCGAGATTGGCCCCGACCGCGCCTTCGCCTATCTTAAGACGCATTCTGGTATCTATGAAGTAGGGTGCCAGCCCCTGAACTGCAACCACTCCCCATGTTCTGTTTTCGCTTCCGGCCCTGTCGTACTCTATACCTGCCTGCAGGTCCCAAAAGGGTGTTACGGCGCGGCTGTAGAGCAGCTCGTTTTCGCTTTCGCTCTCGTCCTGGGTTCTGCTCCCCTCGCTGTAGAAGTAGAGCTTGTCGTAATCTTTTCCTATATATGCGGAGGTATCCCATACCACCGGATTTGAGTCGGACGACTGAATCTCGAGCCTGTCCATCAAAAGGGTGGCCCTTAGCGGGTCGCCCGCGCCCGCAGCCATTAGCGAACCTGCCGCCAGCAGAAATATCAGTAACTTTCTCATCACACCACCTCCACTTTTCTAAACATTCCGAGCATATGGTAGAGTAGGTGGCAGTGAAACGCCCATGCCCCCTTCGCATCCACCGTAACACGGCAGCTCAGTTTGCTGCCCGGTTGCACCAGCAGCGTATGTTTTCTTACAAGATGCGCATCGTCTCCGGTCTCGAGGTCGCTCCACATGCCGTGCAGGTGCATCGGGTGGTTCATCATCGTATCGTTTACGAAGGTTATGCGAAGCCTCTCGCCGTAGTTGAACCTGAGCGGTTCCGACTCATCGTACGTTATGCCGTTTATAGACCAGATATAGCGCTCCATGTTTCCCGTCAGATGCAGCAAGATCTCCCTGTCCGGTTTAGGATCGTCCGCGGTCGAGCGCAGGCTTTTTAGATCTGCGTATGTGAGTACTTTGCGGCCGTTGCCTCTGAGCCCCACACCCGGGTCGTCGAGCCTGTAGCGCGGATCTTTGGCCCACATCGTCACGGCCGACCCGTTTCGCTTTATGGGAAGCGGCGTTATCGGGTATTTCGACTCTTCTTTCATAGCCGGTGCCGTCTTCATATGCGCCATACTCATCTTTTTGGCCTTTGGACTGTAGCCTCCCATTCCCATGTCGGCCATAGTGAGCGGCTGCGGGGCGTCCATCTCGGGTCTTTCGGCTTTGGATGCGGAGTCGGGTGCGAGTGTCCCGCCGACAAATCCGGAGCGCTCAATGCTCTGTGCGAATATGCAGTAGGCTCTGTAGTCCGGTTTCACTATGACGTCGTAAGTCTCGGCAACGCCGATGCGTATCTCGTCTACCTCTACCGGTTTTATGTAGTTTCCGTCGGCGGCTACCACCTCCATCTTGAGGCCGGGTATGCGCACGTCGAAGTTGGTCATCGCCGACTCGTTTATGAGCCTGAGTCTGACTCTGTCCCCTTTTTTAAAGAGCCCCCTCCAGTCCTGCGCGTCGGTCATTCCGTTTAGCAGGTAGGTGTATGTGTAGCCGGTAACGTCCGAAAGGTCGCGGTCGCTCATTCGCATTCTGTTCCACATTTTGCGATCGTCGAACGCCTTTAAAAACCCCTTCTCTTTGACCTCTTCAAAAAAGTCACCTATGGTGCGCCGGTTGAAGTTGTAGTTGTTGCTGGAGATCTTCAGTTTCCTGAATATCGCCTCCGGCTTTTCGTCGCTCCAGTCGGAGAGCGAGACTACATAGTCGCGGTCGTACCCGAACGGCTCCGACTCTTTTGGCTCTATTATAATGGAGCCGTGCATTCCAGTCTGTTCATGAAAAGGTGTGTGCGAATGGTACCAGTATGTTCCGCTTTGGCGCACTTTGAAGCGGTATGTAAAGGTCTCGCCGGGCGCGATACCCGGGTAGCTGATGCCGGGCACTCCGTCCATGTTGAAAGGGAGTATGATGCCGTGCCAGTGTATCGAAGCGCTTTTTGGCATATTGTTGGTTACGTGTATCGTCACCTCTTCGCCCTCTCTCCACCTGAGCGTTGGCCCCGGCAGCATTCCGTTTATGGTAGTGGCGATCTTTGGAGTTCCAGTTATATTCACGACCGTCTCTTCGAGCTTAAGATGAAACTCGTTTCCCTCGAGCTCCTCTTCGGGTCTTCTTGCACCGAACCTTCTTTCGCCCCCTTTTGCAAAGAGCATATTGTGCGATCCAAGAACCAAAGCGGCAGCCGTAACGGACTGCATAAAACCTCTTCTGCTGATAGTGTTCGCGTTCATGGCAGATCCTCTCTTTCCATTCTGTTACCAAATATTAGCCGTGAAGCGTGTAGTTAGTGTGCAACTGCTATGTTGCTTTGAGGCTTTTAATATGAAGAAAACTATGTAGTAACTGTTTATAAAAAACAAAACAGTTTTGAAATTGATTTGTAGTAGCATAGTTTTAAGAAGAGAATCGGATCTTTGATCCGTTTTAATCCCGATAGAAGACAAAAGGAAAAAGTGACAGAGTAGTGAATGTAGATTGTCCCTTTTTGCAAAAGGCGAAATATAGAAAAGGAGAGGCCGATGGCACTAATAAACTTCGATGAGACGCTTTGGGGATCGGTGGAAGGTATAGAGCTTTGTGATGCCGGCGAGCCTGGAAATACACTTACCGACCCCTCTTTAGGCATATCGTTCATCATTGCAGAAGGGTCTATGGAGGTCATGACATCTTCCGGCAACAGGTTTCTGTTTTTCTCGTGCGTAGATTGCAGTGATACAGTACATGCAACCACTACATTGGTTATCCGCTTCGATACGCCACAGCAGTATGTGCGTTTCCGCATCTACCCCGATCCTGTCGGGAGTGCAATAATGGTGGTCAATTACTACAGGGAGTACGGTGCCACAGATCTACTGGACAGCCGTTCGGTTCCCATCGCCTATATGACACCCGCTGAGATTGTTTATAGTTCAAGCGAGCCTATCAGAGAGCTCACCATTCGTACCGAAGCCGCCGAGAATAGATTGTACGAGATCGAGTTTTATGAGTCCATTGCAGAGATCGGTCACGACGTCGCCCTGTTGCTGGATGGTTCCGGCAGCATGGGGAGTCAGAACAAATGGGGTGCAATGATCGAAGCTGCTGATATTTTTTATGATCTCTATGTCGAGTTTGGCGGGCCTACAGACGGTTTTGGTGCGGTCCGTTTTCGCTGGGAGTGCACAGAAACCCTTACAGGTGATCAGACGACTGCGCAGCCCTCGTTTAACCAACTCAGTGTTCCGGTGGATATACCTGCTCTTTACGCATCGGATAGCCCCGATGGATGCACTCCGATCGGAGAAGGTATCATCCGTGGTGCAGGCATGGTGGCCGGCGGCGGGAACCTCAGTAAACATCTGCTGTTGCTGACCGACGGAAAGAACAACCGTGGCAGAACAGTGACTGCAGCCTCGGGTGATACGGCACTGGACGGTGTCACGGTGCATACACTCGGACTTGGTTCCGGAGTCCATATCGATCCCGTCGAGATAGGTGCAATTGCAACGGATCACGGCGGGGTATTTCGTCAGACCGTCCATACGTCAGAAGTGCTCGACTTTTTTGCCCAGACTCTCGGTGACATGCTGGGGAAAGTAGAATCTGCCGTAATCACCGGTGATACCGCTACCATAGCGCCCGGTACAAGTAAAGCAGTGTTCTTGATTGCGTGGGACGATCCTGCAGTGAGTTACGACTTCGATTTGATCGCCCCAAGCGGTGATGTAGTGGATCACTCCAGTTTACCGACGCTCCAGGGTATCACAATCTCTTACTTTCCCAAGACAACCGGTAACGCACATGCCTACTTTGTAGTTGAGGGGGATGTCGAAGGGGCCTGGCAGTTCCACAATAGACCGACCGATGTTCACACTATAGCCCTGGAGGATTTGGAGCTGCGCATTCAGTGGGTGCTAACACCGCAACTTGGGTTCACGGGACAGCCGATTGACCTCGAAGCCAGGATTACATATCGGGGCAGGCCCTACGAAGGCAAGGTGAGCGTGACGGCTACAGTCACCCGTCCCGATGAGGCCCAGGGTGATCTGCTGGCGAAGGAGCTTCGCAAGAAACCGGTGCCGACCAAACCGGCCGGAGACAGCAGCCAGCGCAGCCAGATCATCTCTGCGGTTCTTGGACGTTACGAACGGCAAGACTTCCTTTTCAAATCCATACCCGACTTGGCTTTTGAGCCTGTAGAGAGCGGAGTCTTCCGCCTGAAATTCACCGATACCAACAATGACGGAGTCTACCGCTTTGACCTCAAGGCGGAGGGACGGGATAAAAACGGGAATATTTTGTTCGCACGCCGTTCGACTCGCTTCTGTACTCTGATCCAGGATATCGATGGTGATCGGACAGAGACCCAAGTAGAATTACTGGAGAAAGACCTATACCGTGTGGTAGTTACCCCGATGACCAAAACCGGTAACTACATAGGACCTTTCCTTGCTGACTACTTGAGTGTCCAATCGACCCAAGGGAAGAGAGTGGGACGATTGCGGGACAACTTAGACGGCAGTTACACTCAGCTAATCCAAACAATGGGTGCTGTACCCCGAGATATCTCAATCGGTGTTCTGAATATGAGCGTTCCTATCGGAGGCGAATCTTCACAGCTCACAGACCGACTGCCTTGGATACTGGTGATTCTCCTGCTGGTGCTGTTGATACTGTTTTGGCTGCTATAAAAGCGGCAAAAGTGGTAGGGGTCAGGTGTATTAGCATTACCCCGTATAATACAGACGTTGCTTTATGCTGCCAGATAAAAGTGCTTGTTAGCGTGCAATAAGAAGACGATTGGGAATAGTAGAAGAGTCATTAAGCGATCCAGATATTTTTTGACTATGTTACAATTTTACATGGAAACGATAGAGGAGCTAAAAGATTACCTGATCGAGAATTTCCCGGATGCACAGATCTACCTGTTCGGTTCGCACGCCAGAGAAGAAGAGACAGAGCGGTCCGATCTGAACATCGCACTATGCTCTCACACCGATCTTGACAAAAAACTGGCGTGGACGAGGTACGAAATAGAGGAGTCGCATTTACCGTACAAGGTAGACCTTATCGACCTAAAAACGGCCCCTTATCTGAAAAAAATCGTGGAAAAAGAGGGTGTAAGGTGGCATTAGAGAAGAGAGTATAGCATTAGCATCACCTAACCCTGGGTTTTACGAATTCCGAATTCTAAGTTTGTACCTGATCCCGAATTTGCCGAGTTTGTGAGCACTGGTTCTCATGCATTGTTAGAGCCCATTACTTGTTCAAGCGTATTTTGATCAGTGAATTCCCTAATAATCCTGGCACCTATAGAGTGGGTAAGAGAGTAACCATTCCAAAGTCTTTGAAAGGTGATATCTTGTTCTTTATACCGCTCGTGTATTTCAGGAAACACTTTCAGAAACTCTCTTAGTCCTTCCAAATCGGTCAATCCTGAAGCCTCGATAAACTTATCAAGCCCTTTATTCAAGTCATGGCCGATAGATTTCGCTTCACTTTGTGAAAGTCCATTCTTTAGAGTAATGTATGACTTGAAAAACAATTCAATAGCCATTCTACAATTAAGAATTGCACGTGGATCTGGGCGATGTTGAGAAAGTATGGATGTGGCCGATCTAAGTTCTTGATCAGCAGACATAAGAAGCTGCGTACCAAATGTGTCCAAATCTTGCATCTTACGTAGATCATCAATACCCGTTCCATAGTCTAAACAGTCGGCCCAATAGACAACATAGTCCCAAGCTTGCCTATTATTCGCCATCATCTCCTGTTTAATGCTATCGGGCATGTCATAAAGACTGTCGAGCGCATTTAACTGTACTGTCCCGTAAATAATTGGGATAGATACAATCCAAAACTGGGAATCGTAGAAATAGACGGCTTCATACAGGCTGCCGACTTTATAAGTACCTGGCTTTGAATGCGCCTCAAACCATCTAAAAATCGTTTTTGCTACTTCGGATGATAATTCCAGTGAAGTTTTAAATTCCTCGGAATAACGTTGAATTGCCTCTAAAGGCCGACGGCGTGGATCTATGCCAGAAGCATGGAATTCTGCGTTTAGATTCGAAAGCCACTCTTCGGAAACCATTTTCCTATCCTCTCTTCTTCATTATCTAAAAAACATTTTAGCTACTTTAACCTTCCAATTCAAAATAACAGAAGACTTAACAAGTTCCCCGTGAACAACCTTTCATTCTTCGATTTCAAGGGCTTCAAAGCACTTTTTAGTTATCCTAAAACTATATAAAAGTGATAATCCAAACACCAAAACCTTGCAGTTTTAGGACTTTTCATGCTCCAGGAAAAACCCAAAGAT
>WFYC01000031.1 GCA_015490295.1 Hydrogenimonas sp.
TTCGCTGGAATGTGTTGAAGTAGATATCTTTTAGGTGTTCCATCTCCATGGCTATGTTGTTTACGCGAAGCGCTTTGCCGCCTGTAGTTCCTACGTTTTGGCACTTTAAGCCGCGCTCTTTTGCCATTTCGGCGACGGCTTGCACGTTTTGCGGCTCCACTTCCAAGAGCGCTCTCGAGAAGCTTTCGCTGAATATGTTTATATCTTCGCCCAGGTCGGCTTTTATGTCGGCTCCCATGTTGCCCACTGCGGCCATTTTGGCGGCGGCTACGGCGAGGCCGCCGACATTCAGGTCTTTTGCGGCTTTAAGAAGCCCTTTTTTGTTCGCTTCTATTACGAGATCCCAGAGTGCGAGCTCTTTGTCGTAGTCTATTTTGGGCAGTCTGCCGCCTGTGACTTTAAAGAGCTCTTTTAGGTATATGCTGCCGCCGAACTCTCTTTTCGTTTCGCCTATGAGCAGCAGCGCATCGCCCTCTTTCTGGAAAGAGGAAGGCAGAACCCTGTGCTGCGATTCGTTGACCCCCACCATTCCTATGGTCGGTGTGGGGAATACGCTTACACCGTTGGTTTCGTTGTAGAGCGAGACGTTTCCGCCGGTTACCGGGGTGTTGAGCTTCGCGCACGCCTCTTTTATGCCTTCGCACCCTTGCGCAAACTGCCACATAACCTCGGGGTTTTCGGGGTTGCCGTAGTTGAGGCAGTCTGTTATGGCGAGCGGGCGCGCACCGCTCATCGCCACGTTTCGCCCCGACTCCATCACGGCCGCGGCCGCTCCTCCTTTGGGGTCTATGTAGCAGTAGCGTGGGTTGCAGTCGCTGCTCATGGCTATGGCGCGGCCGTTCTCTTTTACACGTATCACCGACGCGTCGAGATCGCCGCCCTTTTTTACCGTGTTTGTCTGCACCATGGAGTCGTACTGGGTATAGACCCACGCTTTGTCCACAACCTCTATAGACTTTATGATCGCCTCGAAGGCTTCCTGCTCGGAGGGTAGTTCATATTTGTCTATATCAATACCTTTTATCTCGTCAAGATACTTCGGTCTTGCCGTAGGGCGGTCGAGCACGGGGGCCTCTTCGCTCACCGGGTCCACAGGCACCTCCGCTACCTTCTCGCCATGCCAGTAGAGCTCCATGAGGCCGGTGTCCGTAACCTCCCCTATCACCGCGCAGTCGAGCTCCCACTTCTTGAAAATCTCTATTATCTTATCTTCGGTTCCCTTGCGTGCGCAGATGAGCATCCTCTCCTGCGATTCGCTCAGCATCAGCTCGTAGGGGGTCATCCCCTCTTCTCTCATGGGGACCTTGTCCAGATCCATCCTCATGCCGCTTCCGCTTCGGCCGGCCATCTCGAAAGAGCTCGAAGTAAGCCCCGCGGCTCCCATATCCTGTATGCCCACTACGTAGTCCGTTTTGAAAAGCTCCAGGCACGCTTCGAGAAGCAGCTTCTCGGTAAAGGGGTCTCCCACCTGTACGGTCGGGCGAAGGCTTTTGGACTCTTCGGTGAAGCTGTCCGAACTCATCACCGCACCGCCGAGGCCGTCGCGGCCCGTTTTGGAGCCTACGTATATGACCGGGTTGCCGACACCCTCCGCCTTGCCGTAGAAGATCTCGTCCGCTTTCGCTATGCCGAGCGTAAAGGCGTTTACAAGTATGTTGCCGTTGTAGCTGTCGTCGAAAAATGTCTCTCCGCCGACGGTGGGGACACCCATGCAGTTTCCGTAGCCGCCTATGCCGGCGACGACGCCCCGCACGAGGTGGCGCTGGTACGCCGCGCTCTCGTCGTCTCCGCGAACTCGCCCGAAGCGCAATGCGTTAAGGTTGGCTACGGGGCGCGCTCCCATCGTAAAGACGTCTCGCAAGATTCCTCCGACCCCGGTGGCCGCACCCTGATAGGGCTCTATGAAGCTGGGGTGGTTGTGGCTCTCCATCTTGAAGACCGCGGCGTAACCTTCTCCTATGTCTATGACGCCGGCGTTTTCGCCCGGGCCCTGTATGACCCACTCCGCTTCCGTGGGAAAGCCGCGCAGGTACTTCTTGCTCGATTTGTAGCTGCAGTGTTCGCTCCACATGGCACTGAAGATACCTATCTCGACCATGTTGGGCTCACGTCCGAGAATCTGCTTGATGTGTTCGTAATCTTCGGGGGATAGTTTATGCGCCTTCAGAATTTCGGCAATATCTTGCATTTGGCACCTTTTTTGGAAAATGATGCGTATTATAGAAAAAAAGGGATAAAAAGGAGGTAAACCTGTAAATTTGCACCAATGTACACATTTTACTTGCACTATTGCCGCGATTCAGCTATACTTCCTGCAGAAAGATGATTTCGATTCTCGTCTTTGTGTTTTATTTTTCTTGTAGACCCCTGCGTTAGAGAGTGATAATCCCCAAAAGAGAACTTCAAAACATATTTTCGACCGCTCCTTACGGAGTAATTTCAACACACAAAGGTAATGCAATGGCAGATCTTATCAACGGAACAGTAAAATGGTTCAACAGCGAAAAAGGGTACGGATTCATCCAGCCGGATGATGGCGGCAAAGATGTATTTGTTCACTTCCGTCAAATCAACAGCACAGGTTTCGGCCGTGTTTCACTCGACGAAGGTCAAAAAGTGACTTTCTCTATCGGTCAGGGTGAAAAAGGCCCGCAGGCTGAAAACGTAACGGCACTCTAATTCGAAAGGGTGCGGTTTCCGCACCCTCCTCTTCTCCACTCTATTCCCCACCTATACCAAACCCAAAAAAAGAGAACGACGCAGCTTGGCGTCATCGCAGCGAGACTTGCGGGAGCGAGTCGAACGAAGGCCGGCCGAAAATCGTGCAGCGGAGCTGTTAGCGATTTTCAGGCTTTCGTCGACGTCCCGAAGGGCGCGAACACCCGTCGAGAGAGGATGACGAACAACTGCTTAGTTTTCGGTCGGGTTTGGTACTACTTGTAGTCGTTGTCGACTGTAACGGCTTTCGCTTTGAGCAGCATCTCTTTTACTACACAGAGTTTGTCGGTGTAGAAGCTTCCAAACGGTACAAGCGAAGCGATAAAAAAGATGAGCGTCTCTTTTTTGGAAAAAGGAACGCTCAGCGCGGCTTTCGCCAGCTGGTAGATAAAGAGTATGAAAAGGATGCCGTGAACGGTGCCGAAAATCTTCGTAGCCACGGCATAGCCGAAAATGTACTTCAAAGGCATCGCCACAAAAAGAAGAAGCAGGTAGGAGTAGCCCTCGACCTTGTTTATGAGCCGAAATCTCTTCAATTCAGACATATATTATCCTTTTTTTCAGCCGATTATATCACTTCGCACTTTGAAGCAGTTTTAAACTCCAGACACGAATTTATATTTTATGTACCGGTTTTACGCAGAATGCGTAAAATCGTCTCGAAATCTATGATTTCGAAGCTTTAGGGGGTCGTAGGGCCGTACAGGCCCTGCCAAATTACGGGCTTTGCCCGGAATTTGCATTACATGAAATGGCTGCGCAGAATGCGTAAAATCGTCTCGAAATCTGAGATTTCGTAGCTTCAGGGGGTTGTAGGGCCGCTCACCACCTGCCAAATTACGGGCTTTGCCCGGAATTTGCGTAACATCAGTTATGTAGATCGGGGTGTTTCGGGCGTGACCCTCTCAAGAAGAAAGAGACCGAAGAGCGAAGAGATGGCGGTGATGATGAAAAATAGAAACGAAAATGTGACTCCGGTACTGGGCTCGAGCCCGAGCCAGCCGAGGCCGTAGAGGAAAGTGAGCTCTCTTATGCCTACTCCGCCGATCGTAAGCGGTAGTACGGCAACGACACTGGAGATGAGAAAGAGAGTCAGATACTCCACCAGATACCCGCCAGCCCCAAGGCTCTCCACGATCATCCATGCGCACAGAAGCTGCAGAAACTGCACGCCGAGCCCCCACAGCATCGTGGTTTTGAAAACCGGGAGGTAGGTTCTGAAGAAGAGTTTCGTAGCCAGATAAGAGACCGGAAAGACCAAAAGTGCGAAAAAGAGCGCAAGCGGCATGGCGAAGGGGTATATCTCTGCGTAAGAGCTTGCCGCAAAGAGGAGGCAGGCGTACAGAACCAGAGCGGCCAGGCCGCTCAGGCGATCGAGCAAAACGGCCTGCAGAAGAGGTTTCACGCCGCTTTTGTAGTGTTTGTTGAGCAGGTAGACTTTGTAGCCGTCTCCCCCTATTCCGCCCGGCAAAAAGAGGTTGTAGAACATTCCGACATAGTAGAGAACGAGGTTGTAGCTTTCGGTCAGCTTCAGGCCTATCGCCCTGAAGTAGATATTGAGCCTCAAAGCGCCGGCGATCTTGGAGAGGTTGAAGAGTATGAAGGCGCCGAAGAGCCAGAGAGGCTCCGCTCCGCTGAGAGCCTCTTTCAGTTTCTCTATATCCACCTTGTGGAGCACGAACCAGAGCGCCCCGGCGGTAAAGAGTATTTTAAGAAGCAGTTTGAGCTTTTTTTTCATATCGGCAACGCGCCGGCGCAAAGGCGCCGGCTAAACTTACAAGCCTCAGCCCTCATCGGAGCGCCGGCTCTCTCCTGTGAAGATCTCTTTTACGGTATATGGCTTTTTATTCTGCGACTCGAAGTATGTCCGCATGATGAGCTCGGCTATGAAGCCCGTGGTGATGAGCTGAATGCCGCCCAATGTAAGCAGCATTCCCAGTGTCAGCAGTGGGCGCTGGCCTATACTTTCACCGAAGAGCTTCAGAATGAACATGTAGGCATCGATCAGAAGGCCGGCTCCGAGCATCGGAAC
>WFYC01000032.1 GCA_015490295.1 Hydrogenimonas sp.
ATTATGATTCGGCCCCAGCTTTGGTGGAACTTACTTACCTCTTCCCCCTCCCCGTTTACTACACCCTCTTTAGGGGTAGTAAAGGCGTATATACCTGTCGTCTTGTAAAAAGATGAGAGCAGCTGCCACATACTTTTGTCGTGGTTTTCGGAATGATCCGCCTCTATACTCTTCTCTAAGGCTGCGGCTGCCGGCTGATGTTCATCGGCAGATGCCTGGGTTGCGAAAAGTGTGAAAAAGAGCAGCAGTGCTGCAACCAAACTTCTTTTCATCGCTCTGTCCTTACTCTACCAGCGCCAGAACCTGACCCTCTTGCACAGCCTGGTTTGTCGCGACATTGATCTTCGCTATGGTACCGCTTTTCGGCGACGGTACATCTATCTCCATCTTCATCGCTTCAAGGATCATGATCACCTCACCCTCTTCTACACTCTCACCCGGATTTTTGATGATTTTCCAGACATTTCCGGGAACCTGGGCCTTAACCTCCGTCATGCCCGGAGCGTTCTCTGCCGGAACTTCGCTTTCCGGGGCGGGCTGCGGCGCCGCAGCTGCCTCTTTTACAACGATTTCGCCTTCGCCTTCGGCCACCTCTACCTTGAACTTCTCTCCATTGACAACAACTGTGTAGACACCGGTTGCGTTACTCATCGATCCACCTTCCTCTTTTTTGTTTTCTTCTTGATCTTTTTTGCGAACCATAAGCGGAGATTCGCCTTTTAAGAATGCTATGCCCTTCTTGTCGCAGGCCGCCGCGATGAAGATATTCTCTTCTGTTGCATCGAGCCCCTCATCTTCGAGGACTTTGGTCCAGTATGCTATAGACTTGGTCTCATCGCGGTCGGCTATATCGAGCGGATTCTCTTTGGTAGGCTCGAGTTTGAGTTGTTCCGCCGCGATTTTGACCACCTCCGCGTCTGGCTCGGCCGGTGTTTTTCCGAAGTAGCCCAGAACCATTCTTCCGTATCCGGGCGCTATCTTCTTCCATGGGCCGAACATAACGTTGTTGAAGGCCTGCTGCCAGTAAAACTGTGAAACTGGTGTTACGGATGTTCCGTAACCGCCCTTTTCAACGACCTCCTGCATAGCCCTTATGACTTCGGGATACTTGTGCAGGATTCCGCTGTCTCTCATCATCTGGGTATTGGCGGTCAAAGCTCCTCCGGGCATCGGTGAGAACGGAATGAGAGGAGATACCTGTGTCGCTTCCGGCGGAATGAAGTAATCTTTGAGGCACTCTTGCAGAACCTCTTCGTAAGCCAGAATCTTCTCCAGTTCAAGACCGCCGAGATCGTAGTCGCCGTTTTTGGTCGCATGCAGCATCGTAAGAATATCGGGCTGGCTCGTACCGCCGCTTACAGGATGCGCCGCCATGTCGATTCCGTCCACCCCGGCCTCGAGGGCGGCGAGGTAGCAGGCGACGCTTACGCCGGCCGTCTCATGGGTATGCAGGCGCAGATGTGTTCCTTCCGGCAGAAGTTTTCTGGCCATCTTGATCGTCTCATAGACTTTGTTAGGGTTGGAGGTTCCGCTGGCGTCTTTGAAACATACACTGTCGAACTCCAGTCCTGAGTCGAGAATGTTGCGCAGAACCTTCTCATAAAACGGTGCGTCATGTGCGCCGTGGCATCCGGGGGGAAGGTCCATTATCGTCACCACCACCTCGTGCTTCAGACCGTGCTTTTTTATGCACTCCGCGCTGTATGCGAGATTGTCCACATCGTTGAGCGCATCGAAGTTGCGGATAGTCGTAGTGCCGTGTTTTTTGAAGAGTTTGGCATGCAGGTCTATCATCTCCCTGCTACCGGTATCAAGCATGACCGTATTTATACCACGAGCGAGAGTCTGCAGATTCGCTTCCGGCCCGACAGTCTCCCTGAACCTGTCCATCATATCGAAGGCGTTTTCCTGGAGATAGAAAAAGAGACTCTGAAAACGCGCACCGCCGCCGAATTCGAAGTGGGTTATTCCCGCCTCTTTGGCCGCTTCAACCGCAGGGAGAAAATCCTCCATCAGCACACGGCCTCCGAAGACCGACTGGAAACCGTCCCTGAAGGTGGTGTCCATCACATCGATATACTTCTTCTTTTTTGCCATTTGATTCCTTTGATTGACCGTTATTTGCGGAGATTTTTATGGTGTTGTATAGCGGCTATAGCGGCTGCAACCTTCTTCTTATCCACTCCCGCCGTTTCACCGCCTTTGCCGGCAGGTTTTTCGGGAAAATATCTCCCTATCATTCTGGCCTGAAACTGTAGAACCAGAACCATAACATAGAGAAAGACGAATACGATTCCCATTCCGAGAATCATATATTTGAAGCTCTCAGCTACCATGTTTTCCATTGTGTCCACCTTGTTGCAGTATGGGCTAATTTTAAAACAGTTTAACTTTTAAAAGATTGAATATCACTAAAAAAAGGAGAGGTTTCGAGCGAAAGCTACTTTATGCCGCGAAAGGCGTAGTGCTGCAACTGGGAAACATTCCCACTAACACCGCCGCTGTGCACATAGAGTACCGGTTTGGGAAGCGTCTCGTACGCTCTTTGAAGCTCCAGCCACATCTTCGGAGCGTATATAAGGTCGAACTCTATACCGCTTCGCTTCAGGCTTTTCCAGATTTTCAGAAACTGCGGATGCGGTTTGGCGAAATGGTGTTTACCAAACGAAAAGAGTATCTTCGGCAGCGAAGCGGCATCGGGCTTCAGCCTCCGCCACTGTGCAAGAAGCGTCTCTTCGTCTCCGACTACCGGCGTGGTCAAAACCTCTACGCTTCCAGAGAGCGCTTCTCTCAGATAGAGTGCGGTCGTGCCGGTTCCGCTCGGAGTCGCGACACTGAATCTTTCATAACCTCTGTTCTGTGCCCACTCGAGAATCTCGGAAGCCAGCAGGGCGACACCCTCTCTCGCCGCCGGGTCGGCCCCTCCCTGGGGTACGAAGAGTTCATCTGCACCCAGTCCACTCCTGACACTTTCGATCTCTTCGTAAAAGTTTTGCGGCTCGAGCTGATGGAGCACCATTCCCAACTCGAACGCACGCTTGAGGTTGCCGGAGGGGTCTCTTTCCAACCACTTGGGAAGCTTTTTTGCATAGTAGATAAACTCCCACCCCTTCATGGCTGCGAGGTAGGCTATGGAGAGCATCGCGTTCGACTGCGCGCCGCCGTAACTTACAACCCTTTTGACTCTGCCGTTTTTGAGTTTGAAGAGTGAGTATAGTTTTCTGAGTTTGTTGCCTGAAAAACGGGGATCTATGAGGTCGTCGCGTTTGACGAAAAAGTCGAGCCCCTCCCACCTGAAGGGCTCGACTTCGGAGGCTCTGTAGGTTAGATCAGTTGCGACCAAGGCAGTTGAGATCTTTGAATGCCTGAATCAGGCGCTCGGCCATAGACTTTTCACCCTCTCTCAGCCACTTTCTGGGGTCGTAGTACTTTTTATTCGGTTTATCTTCCCCCTCCGGGTTTCCTATCTGCCCCTGCAGATAGTCGCGGTATTTCTCGACATAACCCCTGACCCCGTCCCAGAATGCCCACTGGGTATCGGTGTCTATATTCATCTTCACGACGCCGTAGCTTATGGCATCCCTGATATCTTTGAGCTCGGAGCCGCTGCCGCCGTGGAAGACGAAGCTCACCGGTTTCGGGCCTGTCTTGAACTTCTCTTCTATATATTTTTGTGAGTTGTCCAGAATCTCCGGCCTCAGTACCACATTACCCGGCTTGTATACACCGTGGACATTCCCGAAAGATGCGGCTATCGTAAAGCGTTCGCTGACTTTCGATAGCTCTTCGTATGCGTAAGCGACCTCTTCGGGCTGTGTATATAGCAGCTTGTTGTCTACATCGGTATTGTCCACTCCATCCTCTTCGCCGCCCGTTATGCCGAGCTCTATCTCCAGGGTCATCCCCATCTTGCTCATGCGCTCGAGGTATACCTTGCATGTTTCGATATTCTCTTCGATCGGCTCTTCGCTAAGGTCGATCATATGGGAGCTGAAGAGCGGTTTGCCGTATTTATGGTAGTGGTGTTCGCTCGCTTCGAGCAGTGCGTCGATCCACGGCAGAAGCTTCCTGGCCGCATGGTCGGTGTGAATCATAACCGGAACTCCGTAAGCCTCCGCCAGCGTATGGATGTGCTTCGCACCGCTTATGGCACCGAGTACCGCACCCTTTTCGCTGTCGAGCCCTTTTCCGGCATTGAAGGCAGCCCCGCCGTTGCTGAACTGTATTATGATCGGCGAGTCTGCATTTTTGGCAGCCTCCATCGCGGCGTTCATCGAGTTGCTACCCACCACGTTGACCGCGGGAATCGCGAACTCGTTCGCTTTGGCTATCTCGAAAATCTTCTGAACATCGTCACCGGTAACTACACCCGGCTGAACCAGATCCAAAATCTTTCTCCCATTCATGGACGATTCCTTAGTTGATTTTTATTTTTGCTTTGGAACGCAGCTCTTTGGCTATAGACTGAACCTTCTGCTTGAACTTCTCCATCTTCACGCTCTCTTTTATCCTATCTTTTACCTCTTCAAAAGGGACCGTCTGTGCCGCTTTTTTCTCTTCCACATAAATGACATGGTAACCAAACTGCGTCTTTACCGGCTCTTTTGTGAACTCACCCGCTTTTAGCGAGAATGCGGCGTCGCTGAACGGCTTGACCATCTGCTCCCTGGCAAAGGTCCCCAGGTCTCCCCCTCTTGAAGCGCTTGGACCTGTAGATTTCGCTTTCGCAAGCTCTTCAAATTTTGCCTTCAACTCACTTTTCGGAGTCTTCTTAAGCGTATCGATGATCTGCTTCGCTTCCGCCTCGGTCTTTACGAGAATATGTCGTGCATGTACCATTTCCGGGCGCATGAATGCGCTTTTGTGCTTCTCGTAGTCTCTTTTCGCCTCCGCATCGGTAACCGTTATGGAGTCGAGCTGCTTTTTCATCCAGACATCGAGAGCCAGTTTTCTTTTTAGCTTTTCGAGTGCGTCAAGATACTCGGGATCTTTCTGTATGCCGCTTTTTATCGCCTTCTCTTCGAGCAGCTCCTGCTCGATAACCTGATCGAGCACCTTTCTCTTCACATCGTCGGGAAGCGCATCGTAGGTTGTCTGTGCCCCCATCGAATTTAGAACTCTCTGTACCGTCTCTTTGGTGATCTGTTTTCCATTTACCGTAGCCAGCACATCTGCCGCCGGAAGGGAGAGCGCCAGGGTTGCAGCACCCAGAGTCGCAAGAATCAATTTTTTCATCTGTTTCCTTTTTTTAAAATTTCGATATTGTACTGGAATTAAAATTAACGACGGTAAATCACGCCATATTGTGATAGACATTCTGCACATCGTCGTCATCTTCGAGCACATCGATGAGCCTCTCCACCTTTTCCGCCGTCTCGTCGTCCACATCTATCGTATTTGCAGCCACCAGCCCCACCGAACTCTCCAATATTTCGACACCCGTTTTCTCTACCGCCTGAAGAAGGGTGTCGAAGTCGGCAGGTTCACTCTCTATAACCAGAACCTCGTCGAACTCTTTGATATCGGTGGCCCCGTTTTCGAGAGCCGCTTCCATCACCTCGTCATCCTTCTCTCCCCTGGCTACCGTAATGACACCTTTTTTCTCGAACATCCACGAGACGCTGCCGCTGGTTCCGAGGCTCCCTCCCGATTTCGAGAAGGCGTGGCGTATGTTTGCCACCGTGCGGTTTTTGTTGTCGGTCATCGTCTCGACCATTATCGCCACACCACCGGGGCCATAGCCTTCGTAGGTAATCTCTTCGTAACTGACACCTTTGAGGTTACCGGTGGCCTTGTCGATCGCACGCTGGATATTCTCGGCAGGCATGGATACCGCACGCGCACGCTCTATGGCAAGTCTCAACGCCGCGTTTGTATCGGGGTCGCCTCCTCCGGCTTTGGCGGCCGTGGTTATGTCACGTACCGCCTTTGTAAAAAGCTTCCCCTTTTTCGCATCCTCTTTGGCTTTTATATGTTTGACTTTGGACCATTTGTTATGACCGGCCATAAGCTCCTCTTCCTTTTAAGTTTCCGATTTCGAATGGGTAATTATAGCGTCAATAGAGTATAATTTCGGTAAATTGAGCCTGCCTGATGGCAAAAAAGGTTAATAAGATGAAAATGGCTACAAAAAAAGAGATAGAAGAGATTAGAAGAAGATTTCTTGAACACTACCCCGACTCGATGACCGAGCTTCACTACAAAAATCTGTATGAGCTTCTGGTTGCGGTAATGCTCTCTGCACAGTGCACCGATAAACGTGTAAATATGATAACCCCCGCACTTTTCGAAAAGTACCCTGACATCCCCTCTCTTGCCAATGCCGATCTTGACGATGTCAAAGAGATCATAAAGAGCTGCTCCTTTTTCAACAACAAGGCCAAAAACCTGATAAAGATGGCACAGACGGTTATGCAGAACTACGACGGCAAGATCCCACTTGACGAAAAAGAGCTTGTCAAGCTGCCCGGCGTCGGTCAGAA
>WFYC01000033.1 GCA_015490295.1 Hydrogenimonas sp.
CTATTATGGTTGCTATTTCAGCAAATGCTCTAAGTTGCATATAATGTTATCCAGTTAACTATTTATTGGTTTAACAAACATTATCAGATATTAACTTACAGTTGATTAAATACGGGAATATTCACAATTTTAATTAAAAATTCTACATTGACTCGCTATTACGCCTGTTTATCAGGACATTCAAGGTATTATTTCATCATGCAAAAA
Organism: Hydrogenimonas sp.; assembly: GCA_015490295.1. Classification (GTDB taxonomy): domain Bacteria; phylum Campylobacterota; class Campylobacteria; order Campylobacterales; family Hydrogenimonadaceae; genus Hydrogenimonas. Next base: position 208 of record WFYC01000033.1, read on the forward strand.
AGAGAGAGCATAGCCCAAAAGCTAAACGTGGGAACATCAAAGGCCCGCTGGACATGTAAAAAAATGACAGGAGCCGCATGATTGACAAAACCAAACTGCCGACCGTCAGTTACGACGACATGAACACCATGCACTACGAAGAGGCGGACCTCATCAACGATCTTCTGGCCAAAATAGAAAAAGGCTCCGATTCAGAGGTCACTTCCGCCGTGGAGGCACTGCTGGCGCATATGCAGAAACATTTCGAGTACGAAGAGAACATGCTTAAAAACAGGGGCTTCGGGATGTTCGACATACACAGAAGCGACCATAACCGCATAATGGGAGAGACCCGCATGGCCTACATGAACTGGAGAAACTTCAAAGAGCGCGAGGCTCTTAGAGAGTTTATCGAAGATGAGTTCATGGAGTGGCTGAACCTGCATATTCAGGCCATGGACAGTGTGGCGGCCGATTTTCTGAGCCGCCTAGAGGATTCTTAGGGGTTCGTCCGAATCTCTTTTTGATACGGAGGCTTTAACCCCTTCGGCCCACTTCCAAACCCTTTGGGATGTAAGATCCTCCTGGTTATCCCAATCTATGGCAAGACCTACGAAGGCCCCGTCTCTTACGGCTGTAGATTCGTCGAAGTCGTACCCTTCCGTCGGCCAGCCGTCGCCGACTACCCTGGCGCCGTTTTGCACTGCCTGATCGTAGAGCGTTCCCATAGCATCTACGAACGTGTCGGGGTACTCCTCCTGATCTCCCGTACCGAAGAGCGCGACCGTTTTGCCGGATAGATCGATCTTTTTGAACTCGTCGAAAATATCCTCCCAGTCATCCTGAAGATCGCCGTCTCCCCACGTGGAGCTGCCGAGAATCAGCAGATCGTACTTTTGAAAATCTTCCGCCCGGGCATTCGCCACGTCGATCAGGTCGGCATCCATACCGAGCGCCTGTTTTATCATTTTTGCTACCCTTTCGGTATTGCCGCCGCTGCTGCCGTAAAATATTCCGGTTCTCATCTTTGCTCCTTTTTCTCTCTCGGCTTCAGGTCGATATCTTCCGCCTCAGAGGCTTCCGGGCACTAGCCACCATCTGGCCGCTATGGCCGCCGTTTTGAGCCCCTTTCACGCTTCTTCCTCTATGCCGGTTTCAAACCGCCTTTTACAACTGCGCGTCATTGCGCTCTACACCCATATCTTATTTGTTCTCTGTGTAGTTTTTGTGCACTCTTCGCAAATTCCCATTCTTTTGGTAAACTTCATCCAAAAAGAGGTGACGATGACGATACTTTTCGCACCGAGCGAAGCGAAACGAGAGGGCGGCAGTGCCTGCCTCGATAGAGATTCGTTCTGCTTTCCGAAGCTTTATGAAAAGAGGCTCGAAGTCGCGCTCAGATACATCGAACTGCTCGAAAAGGGCTCTCTCGAGAAGATAAAAAAGGTTACCGGTCTCAAAGACGAAAAGCAGATAGAGCGCTACCGCACAAACATATTCGAAGCGCCCGTCATGAAGGCGGTGGAGCGTTACAGCGGGGTGGCTTACGAATATCTCGGGTACGAAACGCTGGCACCGGGCGGGCGGGAGTATATAGATGAACACCTGATCATATTCTCGAATCTCTTCGGGCCTATATGCGCGAGCGACAAGATTCCCGACTACAAGCTAAAGCAGGGTGAACATATAGAGGGTTTCGCACCCGAGAAGTTCTACAAAGAGCACTTCAGCGATGCGCTGGATGAATATCTGCAAAAGAGGGGCACGGTGGTAGACCTGAGGGCCGGTTTTTATGAAAAGTTCTACAAGATCGAGAGCCCTCATATAACGATGAAGTTTCTGAAAAACGGCAAAAGTGTAAGCCATTGGGCGAAAGCGTACAGGGGGAAGGTGTTGAGAGAGATGGCAAAACGTGCTATCATGGACGAAGAGAGTCTGCTGGCTATGGATATCGAAAATCTCGGTATCGTAGATATAAAGCAGATAAAGAACAAAAAAGAGATCGTTTACGAGATAGTGCAGTGAATATCGAACAAAACAGCGAACACTCCATAGATTTTTGCATGCTCGACTACCCGTGCAGCTATCTGCCGGGCGAGAAGACCCGTATGTACTACCGCTATATGCGAAACGCAAGTAGGAGCCTAGTTACGAAACTGGTCGCACGCGGATGGAGGCGTTTCGGCTGCTACTTCTTCCACCCCATCTGCGCAGCCTGCAACGGCTGTAAAAGCCTTCGGATAGATGCGCAGAGCTTTCTGCTTACGAAGTCCCAAAAGCGTACCGTCAAGAAAAACAGAGATACACTCATCCATATCAGAAAACCCGGTATGACACAGGAGCACCTCGACCTCTACAACCGCTACCACAAGCACAAAAGCGAAACGGCAGGATGGAACTATACACCCATAAACCCGCAGCTCTACTACGAAAACTTCGTAGACGGCACACACGATTTCGGCAAAGAGGTTCTCTACTTCATAGACGACAAGCTGGTAGGAGTAGACCTCATAGACATCACCGAAGACGGGATAAGCTCCATCTACTTCTATTACGATCCCGACTATTCGAAACAGTCGCTCGGCACCTACTCCCTTTTGATGCAGATAGAGCTGGCCAAACGGATGAATCTGCGCTGGATCTACCTGGGCTACTGGGTTGAGGGCTGTCGATCATTCGCCTATAAAATGAACTATAAGCCCCTGGAGATTCTGGACGGTTTTCCGCCGCTCGAGAGCGAGCCGGAATGGAAACCGCTGAGGTAACACCGCCCCCATTTCCGCTCAAGACCCGCACGGATAAATAGGATAACTTTTATCCTATTTTAAATCTTCAGATTACCTGATCTCCTTTATCGGATTTTTTGATAGGTTCGCTACAATCCGCAAAAATCTTAATAAAGGAGAGAGAGATGAAAAAATCACTTCTTGCCATGGCGATCTTCGCCTTCACTTCCGCAGCGTACGCGGAGGAGACAGTTCAATATGCCGACACTACCTACGGCCCTTCCGATACTGTGGTCCATTACGACATAGACAGGCATCAGGAGAAGAGCGGAATGGACAAAACAAACATTCCAAACAGCGACATCTACCCGAAAACGGAAGAGAGCAGATAAGGCGGCTTTGTGGGGGGCAGCCCCTCCCGGGCCATCAGAGTTTGCCTATCTCCCGCCTGATTAAAGAGATAATCTTCTCGTACTCCGACTCGGGGATCTTCCCGCTTCTTGCATAAAGTACCACTCCGTTCGGACCTATAACGGCTATATTGGCGTCGTCATCCGCCATATTCCAGACTTCGACACCCTTCTTCACTCTGTCTTTTACATAAATCGTATCGGGATACTTTTTCTGCTTGCTTTTAAGCGCTGCCGCTATAGCGAAGTCGGGCATCCATGTGGCCGCCATGTTTATGATAGCCACAGAGCGGTATCGACTGCGGTCGAACTTCTGCTCTTTCAGCCTCTGCACGAACTCCTCGTTGAGATCTTTTTTGTCCGGGTCCACATAGAAAAGCACCGTGACTTTGTCTTTCAGCGTATCACTTTTAAAAGCTGTGCCGTCGACCTTCCCACCCTCTTTTGCCGATAGTTCCAGATAGGGCAGCGGCTTGCCGGCCTCGAGGGCGAAAAGGGGCGAAAAAGCCGCCAAAGAGACGAGCAGAAACGCTAAGAGTTGTCTCATTTAACGAGCGCTTCCGCGCGGGCGACGACATTTTCGATCGTGAAGCCGAAGTGTTTGAAGAGGTCGGACGCTTTGCCGCTGGCACCGAAACTCTCCATACACAGAACATCGTCTGCGAAACGGTACCACTCGCTGCCGCTGGCGGCTTCGACGGCGAGCACTTTGGTATCGGGGCCTATTACGCCATCTATATACTCCTGCGGCTGTTGCAAAAAGAGCTCATAACAGGGAACAGATACTACATTCGCCATAACCCCGCGCTCTTCGAGGTGGCACCCGCTCTGAAGTGCGAGCATCACTTCGCTGCCGCTGGCGACGATGGTTAAAACGGCGTTTTCGCGCTTTTTAATCAGATAGCCGCCCTTTTCGGCACTTCCGAAGGCTATTTTATCCTCCCCTTTAAGGACTTTGAGCTTCTGGCGGCTGCATACGAATGCGGAAGGCGCATTCAGGCCCAGCGCCGCCTTCCAGCAGGCGACGTTTTCACTCGCATCGGCGGGTCTGAATGTGTAAAATCCCGGAAGTGCCCTGAACTGACTCAGGTGTTCGATGGGCTGGTGGGTAGGGCCGTCTTCGCCTACGCCTATGCTGTCGTGGGTCCAGACGAAAAAGTGGCGCAGGCCGCTTAGAGCCGCTATTCTGACCGCAGGCTTCATATAGTCGCTGAATACGAAGAAGGTAGCACTGAAGGGTAGAAGCGGTCCGTATGCGGCCATGCCGTTGCAGATGGCGGCCATGGCGTGTTCGCGTATGCCGAAGTGCAGGTTTCTGCCGAGCGGATAGTCTCTCATATCTTTCAGTTCGGTTTTGTTCGAGGGCGCCAGGTCGGCGCTTCCGCCCAGGAAGCCCGGAACGGCCCTGGCTATGGCGTTGAGTATCTTTCCGTTGCTGTCGCGTGTAGCCACTTCGCTTCCGGGTTCGAACTCGGGCCACTCTATCGCATCGAAATCCGGGTTCAAAAGCCTCTCGAGCGCTTCGTTCTGCTCGATGTAGGGGGCCTGTTTGAGAAGGTGGTTCCACTCCTTTTCGGCCAGGTCGCCCTCCTCTACCGCGCAGCGGAACCTCACGAGCACATCTTCGGGTATGAAAAACTTTTTATCCGGGTCGAATCCGGCAACCTCTTTGGCGCGACGGATCAGATCTTCACCGAGCGGGGCGCCGTGGCTATTGTGGTCGCCTGCCATCTCGAGCGCACCCTTAGCAATTATCGTATGTGCGATTATGAGTACCGGCTTGTCGGCTCTCTTTGCCATTTCGATAGCCTCGTCTATCTGCTCGTAGTTGTGGCCGTCGGTCTCTATGACCTTCCACCCCTGCGCCTCAAATCGGAGCTTCACATCTTCATCCCACGCCAGGGAGGTGTCGCCCTCTATCGTGATCCTGTTTGAGTCGTATATCATGATGAGGTTATCGAGCTGCTGTTTTCCGGCTATCGCGCACGCCTCGTAGCTTATGCCCTCCATCAGGTCACCGTCGCCACAGAGGCAGTATACATAGTGGTCAATGATCTTCGCCGTCTCCGAGTTTACAAGCGAAGCACAGTACTTGGAGGCCATGGCGAAACCGACCGCGTTGGCTACACCCTGTCCGAGCGGACCGGTCGTTATCTCCACACCGGGAGTGTGGCCGTACTCCGGGTGCCCGGGAGTTTTACTGCCGAGCTGACGGAAGTTTTTGATATCGTCGATAGAGAGGTCATAGCCCCACAGGTGCAGAAGCGAATAGATAAGACCCGTAGCGTGCCCTCCGCTAAATACCAGCCTGTCACGGTTGAGCCATTTGGGGTTTTTGGGGTTGTGCTTCAGGTGTTTGCTGAGTACAACCGCGATATCGGCCAGGCCCATAGGTGCACCGGGGTGGCCGCTGTTCGCCTGCTGAATCATATCGGCCGCGAGAAATCGGATCGTATCGGCCATCTTTTTCATCATCTGGTTATCCATAAAAGAGTTCCTTTTTTTTGAGTACGTAGTATGCGACAGGCAGTGCAGAGAGTAGAGCACTGTCTGCCGCATACTACATTTTCAGACTCTGTGTCTGTAGAGATATCTCTTCAGAATCGGTTCGAGCTTCGCTCTTAGAGGCTCGTCGAAGCCCTCCAGCTGTCCGGCTATCTTTTTCGCCAGCTCTTCGGCTCTGTTTATGGAGCCTTCGAGCCCGAAGTGGTTTATATAGCTGTTTTTATCTTCGTCGTTGCCCGTCGTTTTGCCCGCATCTTCACTGCTTTGGGTAGCGTCTATAATGTCGTCTTGTATCTGGAAAAGCAGACCGAGATCGAGCCCGAACTCAAAAAGTCTCCGCTGCATCTCATCATCCAGCCCGGCTATGATAGCCCCCATCTTCAGACTGGCCGCAATCAGCCTGCCGGTTTTGTACTCATGCAGGAAATCGACCTGCTCCGCGCTCAGCCTCTCACCCTCGAAGTAGCAGTCTATCGCCTGCCCAAGGACCATGCCGCCTATTCCACCGCTGTATGCGAGCTCTTTTATCAGAGCGATCTTGACGTCGCCGTGAAGCGGCGCGTCGGCCACAAGGTAGAACGAGTGGGTATTGAGAGCGTCACCCACCAAAACGGCCGTCACCTCGTCGAAACGCCTGTGCAGCGTAGGCTCTCCGCGGCGAAGATCCGCATCGTCCATGACCGGCAGATCGTCGTGGACGAGCGAGTATGTATGGAGCATCTCCACGGCCATGGCCACCGGGTAGGCGCTCTCCAAAAGCAGCGGGGTGTAGGCCTCTACGACCGATAGCAGAAGCTGCGGCCTGAACCGCTTTCCGCCCGCTAAAAGCATCGCCCCCAGAGCTTCGTCGAATGTCGGGTGGAAGCTTGGAGCTTTGGGAATGTTCGCCCTGAGATAGGCTTCGAATCGCTGCATGGATATCCTCGATATATTTAGCGAATTATAGCGAAGCGGGGAGCAAAAAAAACTGAAACCCCTCCCGCTCCCAAAGCATGTTTTCGGGCGTGCTTTTCTGCACTCCGTAGCCGCTCAAAAGAGCCCTGACATCCTCCTCTTTTTCAACGCTTTTGCCGTCGATCATGAGCAGCCTGTCGCCGACCCTGAGCCCTCTTTTGTACGCCATGGATGAGGGGTCGATCTTTTCGATCCGCAGAGATTTTGAAAAGTATGTGCCGAAGCGCTCCAAAAATGTGTCGGAGATAGCGCCGCCTCCCGTACGCTCGAAACATTGCGCCTCTATCTTCAGCCTCTTTTCACCCCTTTTTACGGTAAACGGCACCTTCTCGCCCTCCGCGCACCGGTCGATCCGGTCTCTAACATCTCTCAAGTCCGGCCGACTGCCGTCTCCGATGCCCAGCACGACATCCCCCGGCCTGAAGCCCGAAGAGGCGAAGGGGTCCACACTCTCCGCCGCGACTTTTCCCTCTATCGTCGCAAACCTGACCCCGATATCGCCGTGGTAAGTTTCACCCTTCACAAGCCTGCGAATCGATGCGGCATCGAACCACCCGCCTTCGGCATCGAAAATCCCGGCCAGCCTGCAGCAGCCTGCGAAGAGGGCCCCCTCATGGCCCGGGCGCACGGTAAGTTCCCCCGCGAATATCGAGACCGGAAAGGAGCGTATCGGGCGGTCGAGCTCTCTCTTGTCGGGACATATATAGAGTGGTGGTTTTGCATCGCTGAGAGGAAGGGGTTTCGAGACCTTCTGTTCAAAGAGACAAAGGCCCCTGAAAGGGTCTTGAGCGACAATCTTTTTTCCGGAGGGGCACTTCAAAGATAAAAAAGTATCTTTTTTAACGGCGAAAGCGGGATGGCCGTCGATCATAATATAGCTGCCAGGGAAAAAAGAGAAGCAACTCTTTGTTTCGGCAAAAAGAGGGTGGAGGAGTATAAGAGAAGTGGTAAGCAGAAGACGCGACAGCATCAGCTCGGGCTGCCGCCCCCTCCTGCAAAGGGGTTGATGCCGCCCATCATGCTCAATGCGGCGCTCTTTTTGTTATCTTCTACCATCTTTACGACGTCATTTATGGCCGATATGAGAAGAATCTGAAGAGCCTCTTTGTCTTCAAGAAGCGAATCGTCTATCTCTATATCCACAATCTCGCCCTTACCGTTTGCGGTAACCTTGACGAGACCGCCTCCGCTTTTTGCGGTGAGCTCGATCGACTCGCTCTTCTCTTCGAGCTCTTTGGCTCTTTTTTGCACCTCTTCGAGCATCTTGCCCAGATCGCCCATATCGATGCCCTCGAACACCTATATCTCCTCGTGGACGGCAGCTATGGTATTGCTATCTTCGTTCATCAGAACGACTGTGGGCTTGTAGCTGTCGAGCTCTTTTTCGTCGTAAGAGGCGTAAGCGACGATTATGATCTTGTCTCCCTGGTGCGCTTTTCTTGCGGCGGCACCATTTAGACAGATATCTCCTCTGCCGCGTTCACCCTTTATGATGTAGGTGCTGAAGCGTTCACCGTTGTTGATGTTGAGTATCTCCACCTTCTGCCCGACACGCATCTTTGCTGCATCGAGAAGATCCTCGTCTATGGTGATGGAGCCGACATAGTTCAAATTGGCGTCCGTCACCGTCGCACGGTGAATTTTTGAGTAGAGCATCTCGATACGCATCTAAACGGCTCCGGTCATCTTCATCATCTGTTCCGGCGTTATCGGGTCATCCCACGCCTCCTTCTCTATGACGAACTCTTCGACCACTTTGCCGCCGATTATATGCTCGTCGATTATGCGGTCGATCTTCTCTTTGGTCAAGCCCGCATACATTACGTGACCAGGCTCCACCAGCATGACCGGTCCGTAACTACAGCGGTTCAGACATCCTGTTCGTACGGGCTGAACCGTACCGATAATCCCTTTCTCCATAAGGCGCTGCGCCAGATGCTGAAAAAGGTCACGATTGTCGTTCGTTACACAGCTTGGCTTAGGCATGCCCGGAGGTGAGGACTGCTCGCATTTGAAAATATAAAACGCCGGTTGAGGTATTCCCATCTCTTTCGATCCTTTTATATAAGATAAATTTTGTCCAAATTATAGTATTTGAGTCTTAACCTACATTTACACTATAATTTTACCAAAATTTGCCAAAAAACGAGACATATACTTATGGATATCCAGCCGCTCCTTTACTATGCCTCATTGGTAGGAGGCGAAATCTTGGCCATCACGGCACTTTTACACATGATCGCCACCCGCCGCTCTCCAAGCAGTATGATCGCATGGATGTTCGCCATATTCGTATTTCCCTATATCGCTGTCCCTTTCTACTTTCTTTTCGGCAACAGAAAACTATTCAAACGATACCAGAAGCTTAGGTTTTCTCTCAAGCCGATCGAAACGGAGCCTTCACAGAGCAGGCATCCGGTAGAGAAGCTTCTGCGCGCGGACGGCATTCCTCCGGCTACACAAAACAACAGTTTCTCTCTGATCGATTCGCCTTCGGAAGTTTACGATGCGATGATGGAGTCGGTCAAAAAAGCCGAAAAATCGATAGATATCTGCGTCTATCAGTTCGCCTTGGACGAGACTACCGCGCCACTTGTAGATCTACTGTGCAAAAAAGCGTCCAGCGGCGTAAAAGTACGGCTTCTGCTCGATTCGATCGGCTCTTTTAAGCTATATCTGTTTCCGGCTCCGCTCGAAAAATTGAAAGAGAGCGGTGCGCAGGTCGCCTTTTTCATGCCATTTTTAAAGTTTCCACTAAGAAACTACATCAATCTCAGGAACCACAGAAAAATACTCATCTTCGATGGATCAGCCATGTTCACCGGCGGCATGAACCTCTCCGGCGAATACTTTTCGAAAGATGAAAAGTCGACCGTATATACCGATTTTATGTGCCGTATAGAGGGCCGGGCTACACACTTTTACGCACAGATATTCGCAATGGACTGGGCCTTTGCGACAAATAGTGCTCCACTTATTCCCAAGCCTGCTTTGCACACGTTCGGCTCGGCGTCGATACAGGTAATCCCATCGGGACCGGACACCCCTGCGGAAGCTCTGGTCGAAGCGCTTTTGAGTTTGATATACTCGGCCTCCAGACAGATAAAGATAGTAACTCCATACTTTGTGCCCAATGAAGATTTTATGCAGGCTCTTGTAATAGCCCTGCACAGAGGAGTGAAAGTAACAGTGATCGTACCTGAACATTCGGACCATAAAATTTCAGATATAGGGAGGGGAAGCTACCTTCGTGAACTGAGCTCAAAAGGGGGCGATGTACTGCTTCACAGGGGAAAGATACTTCATGCCAAAGCCATACTCTTTGATGAGAGCTGTGCAAGCATTGGATCTGTAAATTTCGATAACAGAAGTCTCTTTTACAATTTCGAGGCAGTCAGTTTCATCTACTCAAAAGGAGAGATCGAACAGATAGAAGAGTGGATGGGCGCTATTTCAGCCGACTGCATTCCATACAGAGCACCTGAAAAAGTTTTTACGATCCATACGGAGAACTTTATGCGTATTCTCGCTCCGCTGGTATAATCGGACTATGTCAAGAACGAAACAGGGCTCATTCGGATTTTTATGCTGGAATATACAGAAGCGCTCTTTGAGTGCAGAGTTTCAGCGTGAGTTTTCACGCCTTTTGAAGATCTATCCGAGCGATCTGATCGCACTTCAGGAGGTCAAAATCCCCGAGACGGGAATCCCCGGGCATTTTGAACATTTCGGCCATGCGCTAAGCTGTAATTTTGTACATAACCGCCACCGGTTCGGAGTGATGACACTCTCAAAACTCCCCTTTTTGACAAGAACACTATTTACGACAAAGATACGCGAAGCGGGAATAGCTACGAAAAAGAGTGCTCTACTGAGCCGCCATACGCTTTATGGCTGCAAGAGTCTGGCGCTTTTGAACCTGCATGCGATAAATTTCGTTCCTCACCGACTCTTTGCAAAAGAGCTGGGTAGGATAACCGAGCTGATCGAGAGTGTCGAGGAGGAGAGTTTCATAGTTGCCGGCGACTTCAATACATGGAGCCCGAAAAGACAGAAGTCGATCGAGAAGGTGACGGAAAGCTCCGGGCTTATACGGCTTAGACCGGAAAACGAGAAAGAGATAAAATCGATACTGGGGATGCCGCTGGATCACATCTACTACCGTGGTCTAAGACCGGTGCTATCAACTGTGATAGATACACCGGTTTCAGACCACAATCCGATATACGTCCGCTTCAGCGACGACTTAGTATCTCGCGTATAACCTCTCTATCGTCGAACGGGATCTTCCTGTCCGAAAACTCCTGATAAGCTTCATCCCCTTTGCCGAGAACAAGCAGCGCTTCATTGGGCCCTAGTTCGGCCAAAGCACGCTCTATCGCCTCTTTACGATCAACGATCTTCTCTATTTTCTCTTTCTCCTCAATCCCCTCTGCGATCTCGTCGATAATTTTTTTCGGATCTTCACTTCTGGGATTGTCGCTGGTGATATAGACCTTTTTAGCTATAGACGAGGCGGCTCGCCCCATTGCCGGGCGCTTGGATCTGTCCCTATCTCCCCCTGCACCAAAAACCACACGTATCTCTTTCTCTTTCAACGAATCGAGAACCTGCCGAATACCGTCTTCGGTATGCGCAAAATCTACGATCACCAGAGGCTCTTCGCTTACGGTCTCCATTCTGCCGGCCACCCCTCCGAAGTTTTCGGCCGCTTCGCATATATCCTCAAGATCCTCATCGGTGAGTATGTGTACGCCGGCAATAGCGGCGGTTATATTGTAAAGGTTGAAAAAGCCTTGCAGGGATGTCTCGAAAGGGACTACGGTCTCGAAGTGCTTCAGCACTCCGCTCACTCCTCCTCCGAGAGTATATGCCATAATCTTGTATGTCGCGGGATTCTCTATGCCGTAACTGAAAGCGTTTTTGGGATCGAACTTCAAGATCTCTTCGTCGCGGTTTATAAGCTTCTTTCCACCATCCTGGAAGAAGCTGCTCTTTACGGCCCTGTAAGCCTCTATGGAGCCATGATAGTCCAGATGGTCGCTTGTGATGTTCGTATGAATTTTGAGAGAGAAGTCGATTCCGCCGATGCGATCCTGATCGATCGCATGAGAGCTCACCTCCATCACAAAAAATTCGCAGCCCCTTTTTGCAGCCTCGAACATATGAGCGAATGTGGCGAGTACGGGGGGTGTTGTAAGAGATTTCCCCTCCACCCTTTCGTCATTTATGTAAAGACCTCTCGTTCCCTGAAGCGCAGCGCCGTAACCGAGGTCCAGCAGTATCGAATAGATGGCTGCCGTCGTCGTTGTCTTTCCGTTTGTGCCCGTGACACCTACGACTTCCGTTCCGCCGAGCCCGAGGGCTTCATAGAGCTCCCGGGCGGTTACGGTCTTCGATCCTTTGGAGAGCGCCTCTTCCTTGTAACTTCCATTTTGCTCGGTGACAAGAAAGAGTACATCCGCTTTCGCTTCTCTGCTATCATCCGTAACACGGCCTATATCGCCGCCGAAATCGACAGTCACCTTCAGCCCTTGATCTTTTCGATCAGGTCCTGAATTCTCTCTTCCGTCGGATAGGCGACCGCGGCACCTTCGATGTAGCGCATCGCCATCTCATTGAAGCCGTTGTCCACCAGCTGCTGTAGAAAGTCGAGCAGCTCCTCTTTTTCCGTAATCACGACCTTTGTAGAGAACATAATATCCTCGAATGCTCTTCTGAAGCCGCCGCGCTGAGAAACGAGCTCTTTGAAATCGCTATAGGAGATACCGTCGACCGACTCGTCACGGACAAAGAAGTTTCCTTCGAGCAGGTCCGAAATCTTTTCCAGGGCGTCGTCAAGCGAAGATATCATCTCTTCGATTATCCGCTCGGCCTCCTCCTGTCCCTCCTCTTTAAGTACCTGATAATACTCGAACAGGGCCTGCGCCTCCTCATCGTTCTCAAGAGCTATATCGCTAAGTATCGCACCGATTCTGGCCTCTTCAAGTTCAGGACACTCCTTAAGCAAAATTCCGTACATTCTCAATGCTTCGTCATAGTCACCTCTATAAAAAAGATTTTCTGCACGGTCCAGAATTTTTCTATTCTCTTTATTGCTCATCATTTCCTTATTCCATCTTGTCCCACTGGTCTTCGAGACCTACCGGAACATTGATAACTTCGATTTCGGGGTGGATATCCATACGCATTTGTCTCTCGACACCGTATTTAATGGTACTTCCGCTGCTTGCGCATCCTACGCAGGCTCCCTGGAGCTGAACATAAACTTTTCCATTTTTTACACCGAGCAGCTTTATATCGCCGCCATCAAGTGCCAAAGAGGGGCGCACTTTTTCGATCACATTTTCCACTGCCGGGTAAAGATCTTCATCACTAAACGGTATCATATCTATCGTCCTAAAATCGTAATCGTATAGTGTATCTATAATATCAAAAAAGTGAAGTTTTTACAACCGGAACGAGAAGTGGTTTTATGGGTTTAGGAGAGATTAATCTCGGGGCCGAGGCCCCGAAACAGTAACTTATACCAGTTCGATTATCGCCATTTCAGCGGCATCTCCGCGTCTTTGGCGAGTTTTGATCACTCTTGTGTAGCCGCCGTTTCTTTCGGCATACTTCGGAGCTATCTCCTCCACCAGTTTCTTGGTGGCGGCTTTGTCCTGGAGTTTTGCAAACACTGCACGGTGAGCGTTGAAATCACCGGCTTTTGCACGCGTCACAAGCTTCTCGAAAACGCTTCTCAGAGTCTTCGCTTTGGCCAGAGTGGTCTCGATTCGGCCATTCTGAACCAGTGCTATTGAGAGGTTTTTAAGAAGTGCGGCGCGATGAGCTGATGTACGGCTCAGTTTTCGATATCCATGTCGATGTCTCATCGTCTATCCTTCATTCTTGTTTTTTTCTTGCTCGATCTTTTTCTTCAGCTGCTTTTCTGCCTCTTCGTCGAGTTTGGTTCCGGCCGGGAAACCGACCTCTTCCAGTTTCTCCTTGATCTCTTCGAGGGATTTTTTACCCAGATTCTTTATCTCTTTGAGTTCGTTTTCGCTCATAAGCGCCAATTCACCGATGAACCTGAGGCCTGCCCGCTCAAGAGAGTTGAAACTTCTCGCACTGAGGCCCAGAGATTCCAGTCCTTGCATCAGCTGCTTGACTATCGGGTTCTCGGATACGGTCGAACTCTCTTCGGCGGAAACGTCAATATCGAGAATGTTGTTGAAAACGGACATCTGCCTGTACATAACCTCAATCGTATTTTTGAATGCGGTTACCGCATCGATCTGTCCGTCTGTCTCGATATCGAATACAATCTTCTCGTAGTTTGGATTGTCCTCGACGAGCATATTTTCGATCGTGTAATTAGCAGCTCTGACCGGTGTGAAGAACGCGTCGAGGCTTATGTAACCTTCGGGCAAAGAGTCTCGCAGATCTTCACTCGGAACATATCCAATTCCTTGATGAATCAGTAGCGAGAAGTTGAGCTCCGCATCCTCGTTCAGCGTAGCCAGGAAACCGTCGGGAGTCACAACTTCCACCTGGTCGTTGCTGAGATCCGATCCCTTTATCTCTACGGGGCCGCTGAAGCTGTAACTCACTTCGGCTCTCTTCTCGTCGCCTTTGAGCTTGAAGCGGAGATTTTTGAGGTTGATGATAAATACGGCAACATCCTCAAGCATTCCGCGGACAGAATCGAACTCGTGAGATGCCCCCTCAATCTTTACGCCGATCGGAGCATATCCGATCGTACTCCCAAGAAGCAGCCGTCTGATCGGATGGGCCAGTGAAACAGCATAGCCCGTCTCGAACGGATATGCGGTGATGCGAACTCTGTTTGCACCGGTCTGCTCTATGTTGACCTCACTCGGCATAAAAGGTGATGTTTTAATTCTTTTCATGGGCAACTCGCTTTTAACTATTATTTAGAGTAAAGCTCGACTATCAAGCGCTCTTCTACGGGAATAACCACCTCTTCACGCTCAGGTATACGTGTAAAGATGCCAAACAGTTTTGCTTCGTCGACATCAACCCACGGAGCGATACCGGTCTGCTTCGTAAGCTCCATGGCGCGCTGTATCTGAGGGTTGTTTTTGCTCTTTTCGCGTATTTCGATCTTCTGTCCCGGTTTTACACGGTATGACGGAATGTTGACACGCTTGCCGTCTACAAGAATGTGGCCGTGTGTCACGAGCTGCCTTGCAAAGGCACGTGTCGTGGCAAATCCCATTCTGTAAACCACATTGTCGAGTCGTCTCTCAAGGAGGGCTATCAGGTTTTCACCGGTGTTGCCTTCCATTCGGTTCGCATCTTTGAAGAGTCTTCTAAACTGCTTCTCGGCGACACCGTACATATATTTCGCCTTCTGTTTTTCACGAAGCTGCAGCCCGTACTGGCTGATCTTCGCCCTGCGCTGACCGTGCTGGCCAGGCGCGTAAGGCCTCTTGTCGATCGCGCTCTTTCCCGCGAGTCTTCTTTCGCCTTTGAGTCCGAGACTCACACCAAGGCGACGTTCGATCTTTTCTACCGGTCCTCTATATCGTGCCATCTCTTCCCCTTATACTCGTCTTCGTTTGGGCGGTCTGCACCCGTTGTGCGGTAGCGGTGTAATGTCTTTTAGAAACAGTACCCGTATACCTTCCGTGGCACCGACGCTCTTTACCGCGGTCTCGCGTCCGCTTCCGGGGCCCTGGACTTTTATTCCGACCTCCTTGATTCCATGCTCTTTCGCTTTTGTAAGAGCATCTTCCACAGCCTGCTGTGCTGCATACGGAGTCGACTTTTTGCTTCCTTTGAAGCCGAGCGATCCCGCACTGCTCCAGGATATTACGTTACCCGCCTCATCCGTAACCGTTATTACGGTATTGTTGTATGTCGCACTAATGTAGACTACACCGCGTGCTATATTCTTTTTTACTATCTTTTTTCTTGTCACTTTTCTTTTCGCCACTGCCTACTCCTTACTTGCTTGCCGCGCCGACGGTTTTGCGTTTACCCTTACGGGTTCTCGCGTTTGTCTTGGTCTTCTGACCGCGCACAGGAAGCCCGCGTCTATGGCGAAGTCCGCGATAGCTGCCGAGATCCATCAAAGATTTGATATCCATCGCCACTTTCTTTCTAAGATCCCCCTCAACCATGTAGTTGTTCTGAATCTCGTTACGAATCGCCGCAGCCTCCTCCTCGCTCAGTTCATGCACACGCTTGTCATAACTGATACCGGTGGCATCGAGAATCTTTCTCGAAGTGGTCAAGCCGATACCGTATATATATGTAAGCGCATACTCCAAACGTTTCTTTTTAGGTAGATCAACACCTGCAATACGTGCCATGCTTATCCTTGTCTCTGTTTATGTTTGGGATTTACACAGATGACGCGAACTATGCCTTTTCTCTTGATGATCTTGCATTTGTCGCACATCTTCTTAACCGATGGTCTGACTTTCATTTGAACTCCTTAATACGCTTTCCGGACAGTCTCCGAAAAGCTGCGATGACTCTGCGCAAGCTTTTACGACAACATGCTGTACCGTTGCAGTATCGCCGATTCACTGCGCTACTCAACACAAAACTTGAACATCTCGCAGCGGCGCCTACAGGCACCCCTGCAGCTACCCGATCGCAGGCAAAACGGAGAATGCAAAGCAGAGAATTCCTACAGAATCCCGCGATACATCCCGCAACCGCAGTCGGGTACACTCTCTGCACTAAACAAATCCAAAATGAGATTGGAATTTGCCCCCGAATTAGGTTTGACGAGCTATAGCCAAACCGACCCTTGCATAAACTGTGCGATTTATGCAAAACTCCTTCACATAGATGGAAAAGGGGATGGAATTATATATTAAGCCAACTTACAGCTTACTTATACCTATAGGTTATTCGACCCTTGTCCAGACTGTACGGTGTCAGCTCGACCTTCACTTTGTCTCCGGGAAGAATCCTGATATAGTGCATACGCATCTTGCCCGCTATGTGGCACAAAACCACATGCCCATTTTCAAGCTCTACACGAAACATTGCATTCGGCAGCGCTTCAATCACCTTTCCATCTATTTCAATCACATCATCTTTAGCCATTTTTCCTCCTTCTATTACCGTGATGCTCTACGGTTTTGACAGTATCTCCGCTCTGTTTCCGACTACAGCCACCGTATGTTCGTAATGGCTCCCTCGAAGTCCGTCTTCGCACACTACCGACCACTTGTCGTCCAGTATTTTTGGGGTTCCGTTCTTTTGGCAGATCATCGGCTCGAGGCAGAATACCATGCCGTTTTTTATTTTCGGCCCGCTCTTTGGGGAGCCGTGCTCGAGATAGTTCGGTATCTCCGGCTCTTCATGGGGCTTTCGCCCTATACCGTGGCCGCAGAAGTTCAGGAGCGGGGTAAACCCTCTGGATCTAATGAACTTTTCGAGTTCCAGGCTCAACTCCTTGAATCTCATTCCCGGTCTTATGATATCTATGGCATGATAGAGAGCATCTTTCGCACATGCGATCAGACGCTCATCCTCCTCGCCGATCTTGCCTATCGGAATCGTAACGGCCGCGTCACCGTACCACCCTTCAAGCTCGCTGCCTATATCGAGCCCCAGAATATCTCCCTCTTTCACTTCTGTATCATCCGGAATACCATGGATTATAACTTCGTTTAAGGAGGTACAGACAGCGGCCGGAAAGCCGTAAAGACCTTTGAATGAAGGGTTTGCGCCTCTGGAACGCAAGAACTCTTCACCCATGGCATCAATCTCTTTCAGGGTCATCCCGGGCTTTACGCTCTCTTTCAGGTACAGGAGCGTCTCACCGACGATCCTGTTCGCACGCCTGAGCTTCTCTATCTCGGCAGGCTTGCGGATCGCTATCGACATCTACAGGCCAACCGCACTTAGCGTTTCATATTTGCTCATATAGATCTGCGCCTCGATCTTTCTCATGGTATCGAGCGCTACCTGTACGACGATAAGTACCGCGGTACCGCCGAAATAGAACGGTACACCCATACTTTTGACCAGAATCCACGGCAGTGTCGATATGAGTGCCAGATAGATCGCACCCCAGAATGTAAGCCGACTTGCTACTTCATTAAGAAATTCGGCCGTATGTTCTCCGGGTCTTACACCCGGTATAAAGCCCCCCTGACGCTTCAGGTTGTCTGCTATATCTTTGGCATTGAATACAATTGACGCATAGAAGTATGCAAAGAAGATGACAAACAGAAACATCAGAAAATTAAACGTATAGCTGTTTGGGTTCAGAAAATCGGAAATCTTCTGAACAATCGGGTTGGTTGACGCCTGCAGTATCGTGGATGGAAACATCAGTATCGCGGAGGCGAATATGGGTGGGATGACACCGCTTAGGTTAACCTTGATCGGTATATAGTTCATCACCCGTTTTTTCTGGTTCTGCATCATCACTTTTCTCGAATAGCTGACAGGTATGCGCCTTTCACCAAGCTCGACGTATATGATGAAGCCGACCGTAAGCAGTATTATCACGAGTATCGCCAGAACCACAAGGAAATTCAACTCTCCAGTATTTACCAGGTTGACGGTTCCGCCTATGGCAGAGGGAATCGAAGATACGATACCGGCAAAAATTATCAGCGATATTCCGTTGCCTACACCGCGCTGTGTGATCTGTTCGCCTATCCACATCAAGAGCATCGTACCTGTAAGCATCGAAAACGCCGCCATTACCACAAAGGACGTCGTATCGATCATTATCGCACTTTCACCGCCCCTTCCGGTAAGGCTTTGAAGCCCGATAGCGACACCCACCGCCTGCACAAGCGTAATTCCGATAGTAGCGTAACGGATAATCTGCATATACTTGGTCATTCCGTCTCGCTCTTTCTTCATCTTGCCCAGTTCAGGGAAAGTGGCTGCAAGAAGCTCCATTATAATCGAGGCTGTGATATAAGGCATTATTCCCAGAGAGATTATACTGAGTCGCTCAACGGCATTACCGCTGAACATATTGAACATACCGAGGGCGTTGGAGGAGTTTGAATCAAAGAACTCTTTGATAACATCTACGTTTACACCGGGTACCGGCACATATGCCAGTATCCGGTATGCCAGCAAAAATCCCAGTGTGATCAGGATCTTATTGACCAATGATCTAGTCATTGCTATTTTCCGCTGGTAGTTATGTGCTCGTCTTTAATTTTCGCGGCGAGCTCTTTTGCACCCTTGCCGATCAATTTAACGCGCTTATGCTTGCCTTTGATTGAGTGGACCGTCAAAAGCGTCTCCATTGTGATCTCGTTCAATTCCGCTATTGCCGGTACTCTTTCGATATTGATAACGTACGGCTTTTCGACGCGGGAGTTGAATCCGATTTTGGGCAGACGGCGCTGGATAGGCTGCTGTCCACCCTCGAATCCGCGCTTCCGCTTATAACCTGTTCTCGATTTCTGACCTTTGTTACCGCGAGTAGCGGTTTTTCCCATTCCGCTCCCCTGGCCTCGTCCGACACGCTTGGAGCTCTTTGTGCTTCCCGGTGCTTTGGTTAGATTGTGAAGTGACATCGCTTATCCTTTGATTCGGCTCAACGCTTCTACGGTAGCGCGAACCAGGTTGTTCGGGTTGTTTGAACCCAGTGATTTGGTCAGGATATCCTTGATACCCGCCAGCTCGATAACCGGTCGCGCGGCTCCACCGGCGATAACTCCCGTACCTTCACTGGCCGGCTTGAGTACGATTCTGCTTGCGTTGTACTTATGTTCTATATCGTGTGCGATGGTTGAACCCTTAATGTTGACCTTTACAAGGTTCTTGAATGCCTCGTCAATTCCTTTGCGTATCGCATCGGGAACCTCTTTGGCCTTACCCATTCCAAAACCGACCGTACCGTTGCGGTCACCCACAACTACGAGTGCCGTAAATCTGAACCTGCGACCACCCTTTACAACTTTGGTTACGCGGCCGATATTGACGATAACCTCTTCGAAATCTTCTCTATTGATGTTTTCCATTTCTATTACCTTTAGACCTGTATTCCGTTTTCGCGCAACGCTTCGGCAAAAGCGGCTACGACACCGTGGTAGATATAACCGTTGCGATCGAATACCGCTTTTTCGATGCCTTTCTCCTTCATTGCTTCGGCAACCGCCGCTGCAACTTTGGCCGCAGCCTCTTTGTTGGCTTTCAGACCCATTTTGCATCCATCAGCAGCTGCCAGCGTAACGCCTGCCGTATCGTCGATCACTTGTGCATAGATATGTTTGTTTGAGCGGAACACGGTAACGCGCGGCTTCTCGGCAGTTCCGAAAATCTTGCCGCGAACACGGGCTTTGCGCTTCGCGCGCTGTACATTTTTCTTCATGAGTAGTGTTCTATTCATCTTAAACCCTTATTTACCTGTTTTACCGGCTTTGCGGAGAATGACTTCATCCACATACTTGACACCCTTGCCCTTGTAAGGCTCCGGCGGTCTGAACGCACGGATCTCCGCCGCAACCTGGCCGACTCTCTGCTTATCCTGCCCTTTGACAATGACGATGTTCTTCTCTACCGCAACATCGATCCCTTCCGGAATCTCGTAGTTGACAGGATGGGAAAATCCAAGTTGCAGCTCGAGCACTTTGCCTTTTACCGCGGCGCGGTATCCGACTCCGTTGATTTCAAGCCTCTTTTCAAACCCCTGGGTCAGGCCGGTTATGATGTTCTGCGTCAGTGCACGGTAGGTGCCCCAGAACGCGCTGCTCGCTTTGTCTTCACCTTTTCGGTGAAAAATAACTTTATTGTTGGCAATCTCAACATCGACACGGCCGTATGTATCGAGACGCTTAGTATCTTTTCCTTTGGAAACGACAACTTCTGTACCCTCGACCTTGACCTCTACGCCGGCCGGGATATCAATCGGTTTCTTTCCTATACGTGACATTTTATTTCCTTACCAGATGCTGCATAGAACTTCGCCGCCGATTCCGCGCTTGTACGCTTCATCGTTGGCGAGAACGCCCTGAGATGTGCTTACGACTATCGTGCCGTATCCGTTTTTGAACCGTTTTATCCCCTCTTTTCCCTTGTAGACACGGCGGCCCGGTTTGGAGATACGTTTAACTTCGTTGATTACGCTTCTGCCTTCGTCGTCATACTTCAGTACGACGTTGATAGCCTTTTTACCATCGTTCTCTACCACTTTGTAGCTTTCGATGTACCCTTTTTCCTGCAATATCTTCATAATCGCTTCGACGATTTTCGAATAGAGAAGCGTTGTAACTTCCAGTCTTCGCATTGATGCGTTTCTAATGCGTGTCAATGAGTCTGCAATTAGATCGTTCACCATTGCCATCTCCTTACCAGCTTGATTTTTTGACGCCAGGAAGAAGACCTTCGCTAGCCATTTTGCGCAGACATATTCGGCAGATCCCGAAATCTCTGTACACTGAGTGCGGTCGGCCGCAGATACTGCAGCGCGTATAGGCACGGACTTTAAACTTCGGTTTTCGCTGCTGCTTGGCAATCATCGATTTTTTAGCCATTTTGTCGTCCTTTTGCAAAAGGCATGCCGAGCTTTTCGAGAAGCGCGAATGCCGCTTTGTCGTTATCGGTAGTGGTCACTATGGTGATGTTCATTCCGTGAGTCTTGATGATGTTGTCATACTCCACTTCCGGGAACATCAGCTGCTCGTCGAGGCCGAAATTGTAGTTTCCGCGGCCATCGAAGCCGTTTCTTGATACCCCTCGGAAATCCTTGACCCTCGGAAGGGCTATCGAGATCAGCTTGTCGAGGAAGTTGTACATCATCTTGCCCCTGAGCGTCACCTTTACGCCGACAGGCATACCTTCCCGTACCTTGAATCCGGCTACAGACTTTCTGGCCGGAACGATAACCGCTTTCTGGCCTGCAATAATCGTAATCGTATCGGCGATATTCTGAACCACTTTCGTATCTTTGGCATCGCTACCGCAGCCTACGCTGATGACGATCTTCTCTATTGCGGGGATCACCATCGGGTTCTCGATTCCGAGCTCCTCTTTGAGGGTCGGCTTTATCTCTTCATATCTCTCTTTCAGTCTAAGCATATCATGCACCTTCCACTTTTCGTACGTTGGAGATGTGAATAGGCATCTCTTTGTTCACGAATCCGCCTTCGGGGTTCTTTTCGCTGGGCTTGACCGCCTTTTTGGCAATCTTGCATCCGGCAACTATGACCGCATCTTTGGCGGGTAGTACACGGAGTACCTCCGCCTGCTTGCCCTTATCGTCCCCGGCGATGATCTCTACGGTATCACCCTTTTTTATCTTGAATTTCTTAGCCATTACAGAACCTCCGGAGCGAGAGATACGATCTTCATGAAGTTCGCATAGCGTACTTCACGGCTGACCGGTCCGAATATACGCGTGCCGATCGGCTCTTTTTTCGCATCGAGAATTACAGCGGCATTGTCGTCGAAGCGAATAAGCGATCCGTTTTCACGCTGGATCTCTTTTTTTGTCCGTACCACTACCGCTTTGACAACCTGCCCTTTTTTCACCTTGCCGTTGGGAAGCGCCTTCTTGACCGAAGCGACAATCACGTCGCCTACGCTGGCGTATCTGCGCTTACTTCCGCCCAGCACCTTTATACACATGATCTCTTTCGCACCGCTGTTGTCAGCGACATTCAGTCTTGTGAAACTTTGAATCATGATCCGACTCCTGAGCTAACGATCTCTTTGAGGCGGAATGATTTGGTTTTTGAGAGCGGTCTGCACTCGATCGCCGTAACCACATCACCCACTTTTGTCTGGTTCTTCTCGTCATGTACGAGATATTTTTTGAATCTTTTGACCGTCTTGTGGTATCTGGGGTGCATAACGCGTCGCTCTACCAGAACGGTCGCCGTCTTGTCACCCGCTTTCTTCACAACGGTTCCTTGAATAATACGTTTATGAGACGCCATTTTTAATCCTTATGCATTCTTCTGCGCACTGATGGCAGTTTTGATGCGAGCGATATCTTTGCGAACCGCACGGATCTCGTTGGGGTTCGTAAGCTGCATCGTTTTTAATTTGAGTCTCAGCTCAAACAGCTCCATCTTCTTCTCTTTCAACATCCCTTCAAGCTCTTGCAGGCTTTTCTCTTGAATCTCAGTATATTTCATTGCTTGCCTCTTGCGTTACTATTTTTGTTTTGAAAGGGAGTTTGTGCATCGCGAGTGTAAGTGCCTCACGAGCGAGCTTCTCTTCGACACCGGCCATCTCGTATATGATTCGCCCGGGCTTTATGTTCATTACCCACTTGTCGACAGAGCCCTTACCTTTACCCATCCTGGTCTCAAGAGGCTTGGCGGTCAGGGGCTTGTCCGGGAATACGCGGATCCATACCTTTCCGGTACGCTTTACGTGACGCGTCATCGCAACACGGGCTGCCTCTATCTGGCGGCTGTCTATGCGTCCGGCTTCAGTGGCTTTGATGCCGATGTTTCCGAATGCCAGCTTGTTGCCGCGATACGCCTTGCCGCGGTTTCTCCCTTTCTGCTGCTTTCTATACTTGGTTCTTTTTGGCATCAACATTATCAACTCCTTCCGCGGCGCGGTGCGCGTCTTCCGCGTTTCTCTTCTGCAGGCTCGGGCTGAATCCCTTTTTGCAGAACTTCACCTTTGAAGATCCACACCTTCACACCGATGATTCCGTATGTGGTGTATGCCTGTGCGAAGCCGTAGTCTATCTTCGCCCTGAGCGTATGAAGGGGTACGCGCCCTTCGAGATACCACTCGGTACGCGCCATTTCGGCTCCGCCGAGGCGGCCCGCTACCTGTACCTTGATCCCTTTTGCCCCGGCTTTCTGCGCCGCCTGGATAACCTTTTTCATGGCGCGTCTGAACGCGACTCGTCGCTCGAGCTGTGTAGCGATGTTTTCGGCTGCGAGCTGCGCGGACGCCTGGGGCCGCTTCTCTTCACGGATATTGAGTGCGACAGGCTTCTGTACCATATTCTGAAGACGGGTTTTGAGCTTCTCTATATCCGCACCCTTTTTCCCGATGATGATACCGGGGCGAGCAGCGACTATCGTTACGCGCAGACGCTTTGCCGTACGCTCGATGATGATATCCGCCACACCTGCATAGTAGAGCTCTTTCTTGAGGAATTTCCTTATCTTGTCATCCTCGGCGACAAATGCAGGTACACGCTGCCAGTTCGGATACCAGCGCGATGACCAGTTACGGTTGATTCCAAGACGCAAACCGATCGGATTGACTTTCTGACCCATTACTTATCCTTCGCTTCCGTGACTTCGACAATCACGTGAGATGTTGGTTTCATGATTCGTGACGCACGGCCGCGTGCACGCGGTTTCCATCGCTTCAAAACCGGCCCTTTGTCTATACGGCACGAAGAGATCACTACCTCTTCCGGCTCGTATCCGCCGTTCGCGACTGCCGAAGCGATCACTTTGGAGATGATCTTCGCCGCCTTGTTCGGCATGAACTCAAGACTTGCCAGCGCAAGTTCGGCATTCATTCCCTGCACTTCACGTGCAATCAGGCGCGCTTTGGTCGGGCTGAGGCGTATGAATTTCAGTGTTGCTCTGCTCATCTTCTACCCCTTACTTCCCGATCTTTTTCTGTACAGAGCCCTTGTGGCCTCTGAATGTACGTGTCGGCGCAAACTCGCCGAGCTTATATCCGACATGGTTCTCTGTAATATATACAGGAACGAACTGGCGTCCGTTGTGGACGTTGATGGTCAAACCGATCATCTCCGGGAAGATGGTGCTTCGGCGTGACCATGTCTTTATAGGTTTCGTATCACCGGTCTCTTTCGCTTTGAGTACCTTCTTCATGAGGTGCTCGTCGATAAAAGGACCCTTTTTAATCGATCTTGCCATTACTTACCCTCTTATTTCTTTTTGCGTCGTGAAATGATCAGTTTGTCACTAGCTTTCTTACGACGAGTTTTAAAGCCTTTAGTCGGCATACCCCAAGGTGTTACAGGATGACGTCCGGAGTTGGTCTTACCCTCACCACCGCCGTGCGGGTGGTCTACCGGGTTCATAGCGGAACCGCGTGTCTGGGGGCGGATTCCAAGGTGTCGGCTTCTACCGGCCTTTCCTATAACGATATTCGCAAACTCCTCGTTTCCTACGGTACCGACTGTCGCCATACACTCACCGAGGATTTTGCGCATCTCGGAGCTGGGAAGTCTAACGATGACATATTTGCCTTCGCGGCCCATGATCTGTGCGTATCCACCCGCACTACGCACGATCTGCCCGCCTTTTCCGGGTTTCATCTCTATATTGTGGACCAATGTACCGACGGGTATATTTTTCAGCTTCATCGCATTGCCCGGCTTGATGTCGAGGCCCGCCTCCGCTGACTGGACCTTGTCGCCCACTTTCAGGCCGCTCGGCTGGATAATGTAGCGCTTCTCGCCGTCGGCATAGTTGATAAGGCAGATGCGGCAGTTTCTGTACGGATCGTACTCGATCGTCGCCACCGTCCCCTCAATGCCGAATTTGTTGCGCTTGAAATCGATGATGCGGTAGAGCTTTTTCGCTCCCGCTTCCTTGTGGCGCGACGTGATCCTTCCGCGATTGTTTCGTCCGGCCTTCGCGGGAAGCTTCTTCAGAAGCTTGCGCACCGTCGGCTTGCTTGTGATATCCGAGCTGTCTACGACACTCATATAGCGTCTGCTGGGAGTATACGGTTTATATGTTTTTATTGCCATCTTCTATTCCTTACGCACTCAAGCTCTCGATGTTTGCGCCTTCCGGCAGCTTCACATAGAACTTTTTAAAGTCTGCGCGCTTTCCTTCTTTGCCTCGGAAACGCTTTACCTTGCCGCTTTGGCGAAGCGAGTTCACCTTTACCGGATTGACTCCGAAATACTCTTTGAAGATCGCCTTGAGCTGATTCTTCGTTACTTTCGGGGATGTCTGCACGACGATGACGCCCTCCTCTTGAAGACCAAGCGTCTTCTCTGTATAGAGTATAGATTTGATGTCTGTAATATCTGCCATCTTAGCCCTCTTTCGTCAGATTTTCCCAAACCGCTTTTTCAATGACAACCGCGCGGTACGCTGCTGCCAGATAGCCGTTGAGTTCATTCTCTTCGATCAAATAACAGTTCGGAAGATTTCTAAATGCCATATAGGTTTTGTCGTCGATCAGAGACTTGACCCAAAGAGCATCACGTTCGCCAAGCTTGCTCATCATTGAAGCGGCATCTTTTGTCTTTCCGCTCGCAACCTCTATAGAGTCTACGATGTAAAGTTTGCCGTTGGCAGCTTTCTCCGCAAGTGCGTGCATAAGAGCAAGGCGCTTCTGCTTCTTGTTCACCTTCTGGTCGTAGTTGCGGTTCGCTTTCGGACCGAAAGCGGCTCCGCCGCCTACGAAGAGCGGAGAACGGATAGAGCCGGCACGCGCTCCGCCGCGTCCTTTTTGTGCCCATGGCTTCTTGCCACCGCCGCTTACAGCAGAGCGGTTTTTGCTGTGAGCCGTATTTGAGCGCAAAGAGGCCTGATAGGCTTTGACATATATATATAGGTTGTGCGCACCCGCTTCGAGGAAGTTCGCCGGAACCTCCGCTTCGCCGGCACGTTCGAGATTTTCGTTCAAAACTACTGCCGTACTCATTTGGAAATCCTTACTCGACCAATCGCTCCATTAGGTCCCGGAACGGCACCCTTAACCACAAGAATCTTATTCTCGGGATCGAACGATACGATCTCATTTTTTACTGTCACTTTTGTGTTGCCGTACTGTCCGGGCATCTTCTGACCGGGCTGTACGCGTCCGGGCCATTCACAGTTACCTATGGAGCCCGGGGCCCTGTGAAAACGTGAACCGTGGCTCTTAGGGCCGCCTGCAAAGTTCCAGCGCTTCATGACACCGGAGAACCCCCGCCCCTTTGTCGTAAATGTTGTCTTAACCTTTTTCGCTTCACTCAGCGGTGCAAGATCGAGATCGCCTGCTTCGCTATTTGCCACTTTGAGCGTAGCGAATCGGTTGTATTCGCCGCTCAGGCCGTACTTTTTCTGCTGTCCCTCAATAGCCTTGTTGCGTTTTTTACCGCTTGCGTAGGCCACGATTGCACGGCCGTCTTCGCCGATTTCACAAACTTTTACATCCTGTACCTTAAGCAGCGTAACGGGAACGCTGGGTACGCTGATTGTACGGCTCATGCCGATTTTCTCTACGATGAATTCCATCCGTTACCCCTTGTTACCCATAGATCGTACTTCGACGTCTACTTCCGGCGCAAGATCGAGTTTCATAAGCGAATCTATCGTATCAGGAGTCGCAGAGACGATATCTATCATGCGTCCGTGCATTCTGATTTCGAACTGTTCGCGAGAATCTTTGTTTATGTGAGGTGATCTGAGCACCGTATAGCGCCGGATCTTTGTAGGCATTGGAATCGGGCCGCGAATTTCGGCACCTGTACGCTTGACTGCTTCAACGATTGCAGCAACTGACCGATCAAGCACACGATGATCGTACGCTTTTAGTTTTAGTCGAATTTTTTCCATAGGTTTTCCCTTAAAAGAACTTGTTGGCATCTGAAATCTGTTCCGCCAACGCTTTTTGGAGCAAAGATTATACTCAAAAGATTTTACAAATTCAAGGTTTTTAGGGGCTTTTGTGCTATACTTCATAAAATTTGTTTCCTTATTGCAAGGAAACTCCAAAAAACTTTGCGGGATACAGAATATGAATCAGCTTGAAGCCTTTTACGAGTCCACACCGAAACCTGCGGGGTTTATCGAGCGCAAAACAGAGATACCGTCTCATACTCTGAATCTATACGGGGCGCCCAAAACCGGAAAGACGTGGCTCGTTCTCGACTATCTTAGCAAAATTCCCAAAAAAAAGTCTCTCTATGTAGATTTAAGGGATCTTCGCATAGACAAAAGATCTGTCGCTGCGCAGATCGACCTTTTTGTAAAGAGCAACGGGATAGAGACGGTCGTTATCGACCACTACGACGGCTCTTTCGCCGTACCAGAATGCACGCAGACTATCCTGGTGACGGAGTCTGCATACACAAAAAACCGTATGATGCCCCTTCTTGAGCTGCATCCCCTCGATTTTGAGGAGTATCTCGCATTCCAAAGGCGCCACATAAACCTTGAACACTCGTTCTCCTATTATCTTAGAACCGGTTCTCTGCCCTCAATGGCTGCAACTCCCGAACCTATCCTTACCATCAGACTTCATGAAAACATCCGCTCCATATTCAGATCCGACAACGAAATTCTTCTATTCAAACTGATGTCCCGCTATCAGGGAAAACCGCTTACGGTTCACCAGGTCTATACAGGACTAAAAAAGGAGCACAAGGTTTCGAAAGATTGGCTCTACAAAACAGTCAAGTCATACGAAGAGCGCCGTATCATCTCCTGGCTCCCCAAATACGGGCAGCCCAAAGCGGCTAAAAGGCTGCTCTTTTACGACTTTGCAATGCCTGCATCGATGTACTTCGAAAAATCACTGATGGGTCAGCTCTACAAGATAGCCGCCGCCAAACTGCTAAAAAAAGGGCAGGAGATCTTCTATACCGACAAAATCGACTTTCTCGACCCTGCGTCGCGGAGCGCCTTAATAATCTCCCCTTTTGCGAACCAGCAGAGCTCCGCCGCCAAAATTTCACGCCTTGTGGATGAGATAGATTCATTCAATATTTCCGATATAACGGTGCTGACTATCGCCAACTCGTTCGAATTCATGTTTGAAAAAACAAGAGTCAAAGCCGTCCCGTTTTATGAGTGGACAGTGCAGGACTGAGCGCCAAAAAGGCGCTTTTTGATACAATATCCCGATGTTAAGATTGTCTCTGCTTTTTCTTATTTTTTTAAGTACGCTCGACGCTGCCGTAGATATTACACCCAAAAAGGTCTATCTGCTGCCGTACTGTGAATATACGATAGTCGAAGCCGACCGTTACACAATTGACGATATCAAAAAGATACCCGGTCCAAAATGGTCGAGAATTGGAAAAAATGCTCTGGCTCTCGGATTTAAAACCGATTCGGAGCTATGGCTGAAATGCACTCTGAAAAACCCCGCTGACAAAAAAATCCACCGGATACTGGAGACCGATAATCCACACACAGGATATGTAGCACTCTATATTGATGGCAAAGAGAAAGTTTTAGGCGCACTGTTCAGGGGTATAAATATGCAAAACATCAATCCGTGTTTTGATATATTTTTCCATCCGAAAGAGATAAAGACCATATTTTTGAAGTTATCATCTCCTATCTCCACTCTGACTGCCAAACCTGTTTTGTGGTCTCAAGAGGAGTTCAGAAAGCATGAAAACATAAAAAATCTCATTCTGGGTCTATTTTTCGGAGCGATGGGGGCTCTGCTCATCTACAATATGTTCATACTTCTGTTTACCCGCGATGCGACATACTTTTGGTACTGTGCTTATCTCTTATCACTGATTGTTCAGCAGGCTTACATGACCGGAATACTTGAAGTCCATATCACACATTCGCCTATTAGTATCAGAACATACATGAATTTAATCTTGGCTCTTCCTTTGATTACCATTCCAATATTTACCCGGTATTTTTTAAACACATACGAAACAATGCCTATTATAGACAAGATTTTGAAACTTCTACCAATTTATTATATTCTTGTAGTTTTCATACAAATCCCAAAGCTTGTATTAATACTTTTTGTGATCACTTCCTTACTAATCTTTCCCATACCTTTCTTGGCTTTAATAAAAGGTTTGCGCCAATCAAAATATTATGCAGCCGGCTGGCTAAGTGTAATATTATCTATGGTACTCTTAGGGCTTATGGCTCTTGGATTTTTCCCCTCCCTATCAGGGTTCAACTACATTCCCCAAATGGGTTTCGCCTTCGAAGCCCTGATATTCTCCATCGGTCTGGCCGACCGTATAAATACATTAAAAGCCGAAAAAGAGGCGGCTGATAGGGAGCTGATAAATTACCACAAAGAGGAGCAGGTAAGGCTTCAGGATATGGTGGATAAAAGGACCAAAGCGCTCACGAAGGCTCTGGAAGAGAAGAGTATTCTTCTCAAAGAGGTGCACCACCGTGTAAAGAACAACCTTCAAATGGTCGTCTCCCTGCTTCAGTTGCAAGGCTCCAGAATACCGGATAAAATGACCCAAAATATCATTGTCTCTGCCCAGAGCAGAATAGACTCCATGGGAAAGCTTCATGAACTGCTCTACAGGGGCAACTCAATAGCGAAAATCGATACAAAACTCTACTTCAGGCAGATCGTAGAGAAGCTTGTAGCAAACTACCGGTCCCAAAATATCAGAGTCGAATACAACATAACCACCGATCTGGATGCGAACAGGGCGATCTACTGTGGCCTTATCATAAACGAGCTCGTAACGAACACCCTGAAGTATGCATTCGGCGCAGATGGTGGGGAGATCTCCATATCTTTAAAAAAAGATCTTGAGAACTATACTCTAAGTATCGAAGACAACGGTGTCGGTATGGATGAGTCATCAAAAAACAGATCGATCGGTCTGGTACTGGTGAACGCCCTTGCTTCAAAGCAGCTCAAGGGCACCATAAAGATCTCCGTAAAAAATGGCACACATTTTGAAATTGTTTTTCCGGTATAAGAGATCTATTTCATCCCCAGATCGCTCTTGAGCCTGCAAAAAGCCCTTTCAAGATCTTCTCTCTCCGCTTTGCGCTCCAGATCGATATAGTAGCTGTAAAGAGGTGTAAGCCCATCTCTAACCTCCATCCTCAGAAAATTTCCGGGAAGGCCGGAAACACCTTTCCTGAAGGCGTTATGGCTGCTGTTACAGCGGATATTCTCTTTATGTCTTACCAGCAGCACCGTTTTGCATGCCGGATCGAACCTGTACAGAGAGGATAGATACTCCCACATACTCTCATCCATCGGATAGATATCGAGCCCAAGACATCTTATATCGGCATGTTTCGCTTCCGGATATATTTTAACGACAGGCCTCTGCCCGCATCCAACCAGCAGCAGAATCGAAAATAGAAGCAGAAATGTTTTGATAGTGCCCACTATTCAGCTCCAAAAGGTTAAAATCTCTGTATGAAACAGTTATGCGGCATTGACGAAGCAGGAAGAGGACCGCTTGCCGGACCGCTCGTGATGGCAGGTGTCATTCTATACGAACCGATAGAGGGTCTCGCAGACTCCAAACAGCTTACCGAAAAAAAGAGAATGGAGCTCTTTGAAACCATCATCAAAGACGCCGCCTACCATATAGTCTCTTTCGATGCCGAAACCATCGACGAAATCGGTATCACCTCATGCCTTGTCAAGGGGCTCAAAGAGATAATGCGGACACTTCGATGCGAAAGGTATCTATTCGACGGCAATACCACATTCGGGATATCCCGGCTCGAGTGCAAAATCAAAGCGGATACCGAAATAGCGGAGGTCAGCGCCGCAAGTGTCCTGGCGAAAGTTACACGCGACAAGGTTATGACAGAGCTGGCGAAAAAATATCCCGCATACAGCTTCGAAAAACATAAAGGCTACGGAACCAAAGAGCATGTGGAGGCTATAAAGATGCACGGATACTCACCGGTTCACAGAAAAAGCTTCAAGGTAAAGTCTCTTCAGCAGCCGACTCTTTTTTGACTCTTCAATCCTCTTCGAACATCGAATCGTCCGTGGCGTTTATATCGAAAGTGGTCTCCACACTCTCGTTCGTATCAAGATCGATCACCTCGACGCGCCATACACCTTTGGCTCTTCCGGGAAGGAAGCGGTAGTCGTATACCGAACCGTGCTGTGCAGGTATGCGAAAATGTCGAACGCGATCATCGTTGGGGCTATTCGGCGATATCCAGTGGAACTCCACCTCTTTGCCATTCTGGTTGTCGGAGCGGTCGAGAAAATATCTGCAGTAGATTCTTTCGTTCTCTATTCTGCACTGTACATCCGCAGCTGTAAGGGACACGAGCAAAAAGAGAGGTAGAGCCGCAGCGATCCGTTTCATGGCTTGATTATACCATACGACCGTAAACGGTCGCGATGATACGCCTGCTGCCTCCAAACTCCCTGGCCTCTACGAGGTAGATACCCTGCCAGGTTCCCAGCATCACCCTTCCTCCACTTACAGGGATCGTAAGCTCGCAGCCCAGAAGCATCGACTTTATATGTGCAGGCATATCCTCAGGGCCCTCGAGCGTATGCCGAAATCCGGCGTATCCGTCCGGTACGAGCCTGTCGAGAAAATAGGAGGTGTCTCTTCTGACATCGGGATCGGCGTTTTCGTTTATAGTCAGCGCCGCGCTGGTATGACACAAAAAGAGATGCAGAAGAGCTTTGTCGAAACCGGAAACTATATCGAGCTGCGATAGTATCTCATCCGTCACAAGGTGAACTCCCCTCTTTTTGGGAGAGAGTGCTATCTCGACCTGCTCAACATCCATACTACGTCACTTTCCGAATATGAACTTGAACACCTTCTTGATAACGCAGCTCTCATCTTCGCTCTCTTCGCGTTCACTCTCTACCATCTTCGTCACGTTGGCATAGTCGTCCACATACCCTATGCGCTCTTTCGCCTTTTTCAGCGCTTCGCTCTCGCTCGCCGCCATCGTCAGCACAACCGCCATACGCCTCCCTTCATGGCTCTCCGGCTTTCCGAATACCCGAATAAACGAGTCCGCGGCAAAAACGGCATCTTCGGCATGAATAACCGGTGTAACACTGTGGCGCTTCGCTTTATATGCGGCACTGGCACCGGGAGTATGGAAAGCGAACTCCAGCGGAAGCCCCAGCACGGCACGAAGATGCAGCGCAAATTCGCTCTGGCTCTGGGTAATGAGCGTAACCATTCCGGTATCGTGCGGGCGCGGACTGACTTCACTGAAGTAGACCTCCTCCCCTTTTACAAAGAGCTCCACACCAAATATTCCACGGCCGCCGAGACCGTCGGTTATCTTTTTGGCGATCTCTTCGGCCTTCTCCCTGGCACCGGGGGCCATAAAGGCGGGCTGCCAGCTGAATATGTAGTCTCCCCCCTTCTGCTCGTGGCCGATCGGCTCGCAAAATATCGTCTCCTTCTCCGTTCTTGCGGTAAGCAGGGTTATCTCATAATCGAACTCGACGAACTCTTCGACGATCAGTTCGCTCGCATCACCCCTGGCTTCCTTCGCAATCTCCCAGCACTTTTGCAGATCCTCCCTGCTGCGTGCCACGCTCTGGCCGTGTCCGGAAGAGCTCATGACCGGCTTGACGACACAAGGATACCCTATAGAGTCCGCAGCTGCTTCGAGTGCGTCGAAACTGCTTACGAAACGGTAGGCGCTCGTTTTGAGCCCAAGCTCCTCGGCCGCGAATTTGCGGATATTCTTTCTGTTCATGGTTTTGTTCACCGCTTCGGCGTTGGGTATAACGTGAAAACCCTCTTTTTCCGCATCAAAGAGTGCATCTATACTTATCGCCTCAATCTCTGGGAGTATATAATCGGGGCGTACCCTTCGTATCAGATCGAGCACGGCCTCCCTGTTTTGCATATCTATTACATGCGCTTCGTGGGCCACCTGATGCGCAGGAGCGTTCGGATACCTGTCCACCGCGATCACTTCTATTCCGAGCCTCTGGGCCTCTATCGCCACCTCTTTTCCCAACTCTCCGCTGCCGAGCAGCATGATTTTGATGCTGTTCGATTTGAGGGGTGCCGTAAAATGCATGAACGATCCTTAATTGTTTTTTGGTAATATACCTAAAATCGATTTAAAGGATTCAAATATGGCATGTCGGATGGGAAGCCAGGACAGGCTCAGCAGAATAGCGGCGGGTGTAATACTGATAGGTTTCGCCCTGATTACCGGAAATGTAGTGGGATGGTTTGGAGTCATACCACTTATAACGGGGATTATAGGGTGGTGCCCTATCTACAAGCCTTTTGGAATCAATACCTGCAAAATGGAGCATTCAGAACATTGAACAGGGCATAAAAAGGCTCTTCAAAAGCCCCGAGAGGGGCTTTTCGCCGCTTAGAGACGAGATTCGTATCTACGCAGCATAAAGAGACGCTTGAGCAGCTTCTTGCGCGCAGCGATCTTCTGCTTTTTGCGCTTTTCGGTCATAGGCTCATAGAAGCGTCTTGCACGAGCTTCAGTGACGATCAGGTTGCGATCGACCTGCTTTTTGAATCTGCGGTATGCTTCATCAAAAGACTCGTTTTCACGTACGACGATGCCAGGCATTCTGACATCACCCCCTTCCGGTTTGAATTTGGACGCAAATTATAGCATAGTTTTGCTATTATTTTGATACCAACTCGAAAACGCCTGCAAAAGGGCTTAGACCAACAAAGGGCAACCGATGCAAAAGATATTCGACGACTGCTACGCTCTCGACAGACGATGCTACGAAAAGTTCGATCTTACCGAAGATATCCTGATGGAGCACGCGGCCATGGGGCTGAAGCGGGCCGTAGAGAAGGCTGCCGGGCCGGGGTCTCATATTCTAATAGTAGCCGGGCCCGGAAACAACGGCGCAGACGGTATCACACTCGCCCGCCTGCTCCATGGAGATTACGAGATCTCTCTCTATTTGCCGTACGGGGCAAGATCGGAAACGGCCAAGATCCAGCTCGATCGCGTACAGCAGATAGGACTCGACACCGTTAAAACCCTTCCCCTGAATGCCGACGTGATCGTAGATGCGCTCTTCGGCGCCGGCTTCAGCAAACCCCTCGATATTGCCGGAATCGACCTGGTAGACGCTCTAAACGGCATGGGCGGCTACAAGATAGCGTGCGACATCCCGAGCGGAATAGATCCGCAGGGAGATCCGAATCCGATAGCCTTCAGAGCCGACCTCACCATAACGATGGGAGCGTTGAAAAAGGCTCTCTTCAGCGACTTCGCAAAGCAGCATACAGGAAAAATAGAGGTCGTCGATCTTGGAATGAGCAGAAAGCTCTACGAACACCACACCGATATCTTTATGCTCGAAAAAAGAGACTTCAACCCGCCCACAAGAAGCAACCTTGCCTCCCATAAAGGCGACTATGGCCATCTATGCGTCGTCGCCGGCAAAAAGAAGGGTGCGGCCATACTCTGCGGCTCGGCAGCACTTCGCTTCGGGGCGGGACTGGTGACACTTCTGACAGACCATATTATAGAGAACATCCCCTACTCCCTGATGCAGGCGGGCGAACTGCCGGAAAACACTACCGCCGTGGCGATGGGAATGGGCCTGGGACTGGAGTACGACCCCATTATCGTCAAATCTTCCATTATAAATAGTGACATTCCCGTGCTCCTGGATGCGGATATATGCTATGTTCCATGGGTCGAAACAATCCTGAAGGAGTGCGGCAAAACGGTTATAACACCTCATCCGAAAGAGTTCTCGGCCCTGTTGAAAACCCTCGACATAGACGATGTGAACGTTTCGCAGATTCAGCGCGACAGATTCGGGTGGGCCAGGCGCTTCAGCGACGCCTACCCGGAAACGGTTCTGCTGCTGAAAGGGGCCAACACTCTAATTGCTCACGAGTGTGCCGTATATGTAAACCCGCTCGGCACACCGGTACTCTCCCAAGCCGGCAGCGGAGATGTTCTAAGCGGTCTTATATCCTCACTGCTGGCCCAGGGATACACTCCTCTCAATGCCACGATAAACGGATCGCTGGCCCTGGCTATCGCCGCAGCCCGCTATAAAGGTGCAGACTACAGCGCCATCGCCGAAGATCTGATAGAGGAGATCCGTTGGCTCGTACCGTAACCGTCGCCGTACTTTTCAGCGGCAGAGGAAGCAATCTGGAAAACCTCATCAAACGTTTCCACGGCAAAGAGTTCGGCGACAAAAGAGTGGCAATAGCTCCCATCTCCAACAGGCCCGACGCCCCCGGAATAGAGCTTGCAAAGGCCCATGGTATCGAAGCGGCGGTAGTAGACCACAAAAGATTCCCAAACAGAGAGAGTTTCGACGAGGCTCTCGTGTCGAAACTTGAAGAGATTTCGCCGGAGCTTGTGGTCATGGCGGGATTCATGCGTATCGTGACCGACACTTTCACCTCCCGTATAGATGCGATAAACCTCCACCCGTCGCTGCTTCCTCTCTTTAAAGGCGCAAACGCTATCGAGGAGAGTTTCAAAAGCGGAATGAAGGTAGGCGGAGTCACGGTCCACCGAGTCGACTCCACTCTCGACGGCGGTGAGATACTGGACCAGAGGTGCGTCAGAATCGAGGAGGACGATACGCTGGAGAGCTTCAGGGAGAAGATTCATAAAACGGAGCATGAGCTGCTGCCGGATGTAGTCGCGAAACTGCTCAGGCTCTCGGAATGAGAGCGGGCCACTGCCGCTCTCGAACTCCGTTTGCTGCCGCTATTTAGTTCCCCGTGAACAACCTTTCATTCTTCGATTTCAAGGGCTTCAAAGCACTTTTTAGTTATCCTAAAACTATATAAAAGTGATA
>WFYC01000034.1 GCA_015490295.1 Hydrogenimonas sp.
AGGCTCATCAGGTTGGCGCTTATGCCGTACTCTCTCATGAGCAGAAATGCGATAAGCAGCGAAAGCGGCAGCGAGAGTATGACGATAAAGGCGCTTCTGAGCTCGAAGAGAAAGAGAAATAGTACGATAGCTACTAGAATGGCTCCGCTTAAAAGCGCACTAGTCATCGTGTTTACCGCTTTATGTGTTATTTCGGTACGGTCGTAAACCGTGCCTATCTCCACCCCTTCGGGAAGCGCGGCGTTTACGAGCGGAATCTTCTCTTTTATCCGTTCGACCACCTTCGCGGCGTTTGTCCCGCTGCGCTGCAGAACCATACCGAACATAGCCTCTTCGCCGTCAATCGATACGGCGCCGAAACGCGGTGCTCTGCCCGCTCTCACATCGGCGATGTCGCCTATCGTGACCGCTTTCGCCTCCTTGGCCCGTACAACCGTGTTTTTTATATCTTCGAGACTCCGGTAGAAGCCGCTGCCGCGAATCAGATACTGTTCACGATTCATCTCCAGATACTGCCCGCCCGCACTTCGGTTGGCCTTTTGGAGCGCTTCGATGATCTCGTCGTAGGTTACATCCACGGCTTGAAGCCTTTTGGGGTCTATCAGCACTTCGTACTGTTTGTCGAAGCCGCCCCATCCGATCACCTCTTCGACACCGTCTACCGACTTGAGCATCGGTGCCACCACATACTCCTGAAGCTCCCTAAGCCGTGTGAGGCCCCGTTTGCCGGAGTTGTCCTTTAGCTGATACCAGAAGACCTGTCCGAGACCTGTCGTGTTCGGTCCCATGACAGGCTTGCCCCATCCCTGCGGTATATCTACGCTGTTCAGACGTTCGGTGACGAGCTGGCGCAGGAAGTAGGTGTCGTATCTGTCTTCGAAGAAGATCGAGACGTACGAGAGACCGAAAATGGAGTTCGAGAGTATCATCTTGACACCCGGAAGCCCCGCCATCGCCGACTCTATGGGGTATGTAATCAGCTTTTCGATATCCTGTGCCGAATTGCCCGGACTCTCCGTATATATCACGACCTGTTTTGGTGTGATGTCGGGAAAAGCGTCTACCGGGATCTCTTTGTACGCCTTGTAGCCGAAACCGGCTATGGCGACGAAGAGCGCTACCACCAGGAATTTGTAACGTATAAGGAGCTTGAAAAAGTTTTCCATTTCGTACTCCTTAATGACCGTGTTCGCCGAGCTCCGACTTGAGCATCAGAGATTTGACGAAATATACCCCGTCCGCGACGTACTCTTCGCCGGGTTCTATTCCCTTTACGGCAACGTATCCGCCGAATCTGCTTATAGGCTCTACCACTCTGATCTCATACGGTTTTTTTTCTGTGTGCTCCGCATGCTCATCGTGGTCGGACTCCTCACCGTGCTCGCCGTGTCCCTCGTGCTTTTCGTGTTCAGCATGTTCCTCGTGTTCGCCATGTTCCTCATGCCCCTCTTCGGCAGGTACAAAAACGACCCATTCGCCTTCGAACATCGTAAGCGCGGTGCGCTTTACGGCGATATACTTTTTAAAAGGTGGCAGATTTATCTCCATCTCGGCAAATGCGTTCAGAAGAAGCGGCTGTTTTTCACTCTCTATCCAGAAGAGCATCTGGGCTCTCTGGGTCTCTTCATCCACTTTCGGGAGCAGGTAGAGATAGCGGCATCTGAATCTTTCACCGTCTATATGCAGCTCCCCCTCGACTTTTTTCGGCATATTGAGCGCCTCGGCAACGCCTATGTATGCGATGGCGTAGTATCCGTTCGAACGTACCAGCGACACAATCGGTGTCTCGGCCGAGAGATTTGTATGAAGCGGGACCAGAAGGCGGCTCACAAGACCGTCGGCATGGGCCCTTATGATCAGTGTATCGGTCGGTTTTTCAAGCGATGAGGGGTTCACACCCAAAGAGGCAAGCTGTGAAGCAAGGGCGTTTCTGTCGGCTTCGATCGATGCAAAAGCGATCTGTTCACGGTTTAGATCCTGCTTCGAAGCGAGCCCTTTTCTGTAGAGACTCTCGGTCGAAGCGAGCCGCGCCTTTGCAGCTTCGAGTTTTTTGCCCAGGGCGATATAGTCGGCACTCATTCTTGAGAGTTCGAGCGACTTGACCTCTGCGATTCTCTCTCCCTTTTTCACCTTTTTGCCGGGCTCCACATAGTAGCGCTCCAAGTGTCCTCCCAGACGGGAGACTATCTGCTGGCGCTGATTGCTCAGCTGTACTATTTTGGCGTTTACATGAAGCTGTTTGCCGAAAGATCTAAACTCGGCTTTCTCGATAACGATGTCGGAGGCCTGCAGCGACAGGGCTGCAAATAAAATTATAAAAAGTCTGATCATCTCTTTTTCCCTTTCAGATATTCGATTTCAATTTTATATAGATTGGCAAGATAGCGGGTCTCAAGTATACTTCTGTTCGTCTCTATAAGAGCGTTTTTGGTGCGTATAAGATCGAGCAGTGAGCTCTGGGCCATTCTGTACCCCTCTTCGAAGAGTGCCAGCAGTTCACGCTCTCTGCTCTGCTGCTCTTTTAACGCAGAGTGTCTCTTCTGAAGTATATCGAGCTGTCTTAGAAGCGACTCGAGCCTGATACGCTGAGTCGTTTCGACCCTTTTTGCGTGCAAGGCGGCCTGCTTCGCCCTTATTTTGGCAAGTCTGTACTCCTGGTTGGTGCGGTTGAAGAGCGGTACGTCGAGTGCTATACCGACCCTGCCGATCGACTGGTCCGGTTCGTTCTCTATCTCTGTAAAGAGAGTGTAGCTTTTCAGCCTGCGGCTGTTCGTTTCGGCTTCGGCGGCAAGCATTCTCTGCCTCTTTTGGGCCAGTGCAAGATCGGGACTTTTTATACCGCTCTCTACCTTCTTGGGTGCACGGATCGAATAAAGAAACTCGGCATCGAGTTCGGGGGTTTGGGTGACTCCCGCGAATGACAGAAGAGCATAGTAGCGCTCTGTTATCTCTCTATCGGCCTCAATCAGCCTGTTTTTTGCGTCAATCAGCTCCAAAGACGCCTGCAGCAGTGCGGCTTTGGTGCCGCCGCCGCTCCTGAAGCGCTCTTTCGCTATCGACTCGAGACGCTTTGAAAGAACGACCTCCTCTTCCAGAAGCCTTTTGGTCCGTACGGCCATCACATAGTCGATATATCTGCGCCTAAGAGCGGCTTTGAAACCCGCCAGACTCTTTTCGTACTCCGCTTTTGCCAGAATATTCAGGCTGTCGGCATAACTTTTCAGATCGTCCTGAAGGCCGAAGATCCTGAACGGCTGGGATACACCGAAACGCCAACCCTCTTCTCTGCTTCCGCTCTCCGGAGAGAAACTGCTTATTTCGGCTTCGATCTCCGGATTCATATATCTCAGGGCTATTTCACCTCTGATTTCGGCTACATCGCTCTGCAGTTTCGCCGACGCTATTTCGGGTGAGTTTTGTATGGCTTTGAGTTCAAACTCCCTGTAGTCGGCTCCAAATAGCGATATTGCCGTGAGTATTACGATGAACACTCTACTCATAAATTTCTCCTTTTTGTGATGCGTCTCTTTCGTTACGAAGAGATAGA
Source organism: Hydrogenimonas sp. (assembly GCA_015490295.1). Classification (GTDB taxonomy): domain Bacteria; phylum Campylobacterota; class Campylobacteria; order Campylobacterales; family Hydrogenimonadaceae; genus Hydrogenimonas. The sequence goes on from WFYC01000034.1 coordinate 3,548, forward strand.
TGTAAATCCAAATCAATCACTTCCGATACGGACACATATAGAGCTGTTTTGTTAAAAAGTGCAGACTTCACTGCATCTGGTTGATGATGTGGCGGTTAATAGAGGTTTCAGGATATAGGGGGGCGGTATGCCGGTTTGTCGAGCGGCGGAATGTACTCTTTGTTGAGGTGCTCTATGACATATTTTTTAGCGAGCGAGGGTATCAACGGTGTGCATGAGGCGGGTATCGCATTTAGATGGAACATATGGTGTTTATCACATAGATCTCCGCAGTCGCCGCCGAGCTCTATCTCCACCACATATTCACACACCGTTTCGTGGTCGCAGGAGTCGATAGAGTAGATGAACGCCGCATGTGCGATGTTTGTAAAGAGCGAAAAAAGCAGAAGAATCGAAATCGCCCTTTTGCGCATCGTTATCCTTTCTATCGTTCTTGCGGTATGGGGCTATTGTATCTTAATTTGAGAATCGTTGTCAACTTCAAAGAAAACAAAAAAAACACTCCCGTTTTTTCGAATAGTGCCGATATTGTACTATAATGAAACAAAATATCGGAGTGTGTAGAGAAGATGGAGAGCAGAACCCTCGTGTTTACCGATGACAGTGTGCCTGTAGAGGGTCATTTCGATATTGGAGGGGGGAGCGATCTCCTCTTTGTAGTCATAGCGGCTACCGAGCGCATGGGACATCTTCGAAATGTTCTGGATGCGCTGAAGAGGCTCTATCCGAAGGCAAAGACGGTGGGTGCTTCCAGCGACGAGGTGATCGTACCGGAAGGGATTTTGAAAAACGGAGTTGTAGCCGTAACGGCACTCCTTTTCAAAGAGACCACGGTCGATACTGTCCATGTCTCATCCTGCTTCGATGTCACCGAAAAGGTCGAAAAATTCTTAAATACCAAAACAAAGGTGATGATCTCTTTTAGCGAGGCGGCTTCGGTAAACGGCGAACTCTTTCTGGATGAACTGAGCAAAATTTCAGGCTCCATCCCGATAACCGGCGGTGTGGCCGCGACACCCACGTTTCAAAACACTTTTGTCATAGAAGATGGAAAGATATACGACAGCGGTGCGGTTATAGCCTTTTTGAATTCCAAAAGCCTCAGAGTCTATGTAGACTACTCTTTCGGATGGCAGGCCGTAGGACGTTCGTTCAAAATTACCGAAGCGGAAGGAAACAGGGTGGTCTCCGTCTCCGGAGTCTCACCTGCACGGCTTTTCAGAAGATACCTCGGAGATGATGTGGTCGCCGCCATGCCGGGAATCGGATCGGCATTTCCGTTTATTGTACGAAGAGACAATATGCTCATAGCGCGGGGAATCATAGGTGTGGAGGGCGAGAGTTTCATAGTTTCCGGCAATATCCGTGTCGGAGACGAAGTATATATAGGTTACGGAAATCCGTACTCTGTACTTCAGCAAAACGGACTCCACAAGAGGCTCGTACGCAAAATTCCCGACCCCGATGCGATCCTTAGCTTCTACTGCGAAGGCAGAAAACACTTTCTTCCAAGAAGTGTGGTCGAGTACGAGGAGAGGGTTTTAAACTCCATAGCCCCTACCTGCGGAATGTTTACCTTGGGAGAGTTTTACGGAAAAGGGCGTATGGATTTTCTGAACTTCAGCTCCACGGTAGTGGCACTAAAAGAGGGAGAGCCGGGCGGCGGGAGAGTGTTCGACTTTCCAAAGCCGCCGAAACTCAGGGATCTTGAGCTCGTATCGGAAGGGCTTTTCCATTTTATAGATGTACGTGTGAAAGAGCTTGAAAATCTGGCTTACTACGATGAGCTCACGGGACTTCCGAACAGAAACCTCTTCAGCGGTATTCTGCAAAAGAGCATTGCCGATGTGTCGAGTAAAAACAGAAGCGGCGCGCTCTTTTTCATAGATATAGACAACTTCAAAAATATCAATGAAACCGCCGGACACAGTGAGGGGGACGAAGTTTTAAAAGAGGTCGCGAAACGGCTGAAAGAGGGTTTGGGCAAGAAGCGTACACTCTGCCGTTTAGGCGGAGACGAGTTTGTAATAGTGGCTGAAGATATGGAGGATAGAGCGGAGACGGCAGATTTTGCGGAGGAGATTCTCCATAGACTTAAAGAGCGAATCGAGTTTGGAGCGCACGGCTACCATCTGACGGCGAGTGTGGGGATTACTTTTTTCTCGAAAGAGAACAGCGACGTGGGAGAGATCCTGAAGCAGGCCGACATAGCGATGTACAGGTCAAAAAGGGGCGGAAAAAACAGGTGGAGCATCTATCTCGAGAGCATGGGGCAAGACGCGATGGAGCGTTACCGGATAGAGCAGGAGCTTCGAGCGGCGATAAAAAACCGGGAGCTTGTTCTGCACTATCAGCCGCAGTACGACATTCGGACAGGGCGCATTGTCTCGGTAGAGGCTCTGGTGAGGTGGAACCATCCCGAGCGCGGAATGCTCTTTCCCGACAGCTTCATCGAAGTTGCCGAGTCGTCCGGCCTCATAGTACCTTTGGGTGAGCTTGTACTGGATATGGCTCTGGAGTTTCTGTCCGGTTGCAGCTGCATAGAGAGAGTCGCGGTCAATATCTCCTCGAAGCAGTTCAACGATGCCGATTTTTTCTCTATCCTGATGCGTCTTTTGCAAAAACATGCGGTCGATCCGCACAATTTGGAATTGGAGATGACAGAGTCGGTCGTTATGGATGACGACAGTGAGACAACAGACCTTCTCTTCTCATTGGCCGCCGAGGGCATAAAACTGAGTATAGACGATTTCGGTACGGGGTACTCCTCTTTGAGTTATCTAAAGCGTATGCCCATAAGCACTCTGAAAATCGACCGTTCATTCGTTATGGATATACCGAAAGACGAGAGCGATGTAGCGATAGTCAAGAGTATAGTGGCCATGGCCAGGGCGCTTGGACTCAATCTGATAGCGGAGGGTATAGAGACAAAAGAGCAGGCAGAGTTTTTCAAAAAAGAGGGCGCGGTTGTCGCTCAGGGCTATTTCTACTCCAAACCTGTCGAGGCACAAAAGGTACTGGAGCTGATCGGAGGATCGGAAAAATAGCGTCTATTGCGACTGGCCGCAAAGCGTTCCCTCTTATATATACTGAAGATATATATCGTAGAGAGAGTATTTTTTGGTATCGTAGATGGTATGATCTATATTTGTATTCATTATACGATACTTGATCGCATAACCGCTGTCTATAACTATCTTTTTTGCTTTGGAAGCGGTCATTTTCGTGAAGATTGAACTCTTTTTCATTTTATCGGAGAAGACATCGTATCTACTGTTCTTTGCGAGCGTGGTAGTTTCCGGTGCTATTTCCCTGTTCAGCCCCGATAGTGTATTGGCCTTGCTGCCGTAGTAGGCCGTTATGGAACTGAGAGTCAGAAACGACTTTGTTTTGTTCATACCGATAGCCGTGATTACCATGTTGCTGTCGGGGTAGAACTCCATTTTGAGACTTTTACTATCTTCCAGTACGAATTTCGAAGGAATCATACCTTTGAGATCGGCATACTCCACGGTTGCACCGATGGTGAGATTTTTTGCGGTATCAGGCCTGTACTCCACCGATTTCGGAATATCTGTTTTGAGATGGTAGGTCACTCTGTCGTTGTGCCTGTAGTCATACTCGCTCGGACCTCGAAGCGCATAGTGGTCGAATCCCTCTTTTATATATTTTTCATACTCTTCGTAATCCTTTTTGAAGCGGTTTTCTATCTTCTCTCCCGTTTCGGCCAAAACTTTTTCGATATCTGCCGCCGATGCTTCGAAGTTTATCTCTTTTTTGTAATCGAAGCTCTTCCTTTCGGGAGCGTCGGGTACGATCTCTACCGGAAGCGTTATCTCTTTGAGCATTGATGGTGGGACCATCCCGCTGCGGTCCACTATGTTGTACGAAATTCGTATATTGCCTGCCCCTTTTCTATAGTTGTTGTAGGCTTCGCTGTAGAGTCCGTCTATGCTTATCTCTTTCGATTCCGCACTTTTGTAGAGCTCCAGCAGCACTTTGCGATATTTCGGCAGGTCGTTCTCTTTTACAATCTCCAAAAACTGCTCACGCTGAAAGAACTTTGGATCCGATATGGCTCCGCTCGCTACATTCAGACCCACGGTCGTTACCGTAGCGGCCGCATTTACGATGGACGCGATTCCTGTATAGAGAGCCTGCCGTCCGGTGTAGCGGCTTTCGCAGAACTTTTTGTTTTTATCGTTGTCGTCCATCTTTACGAAACAGCCTGGGCTCTTTTCTCCCTTTTCCACCTCTCGGCTCATACCGTAATCGGGATAGAAACCGCCGTAGGTAATGCGTATGATCTCGATGTCGTCGTCTACCTTTCCATCACGTTTGGTAGAGATTTTCACCACTTTTTCGCCATCTTTCATATATGCGTAAGCGAGGGTGGTGCCGTTGGAGAGTCTTGCTTCGTTCGCGCCTCTTTGCGTTACAGCCGAATCGGTTGCGCATCCAGAAAAGAGAAGCAGTCCGGTAGTCACCAAAGCCATAGAGATCTTTTTTGTCATTCTGTTCCTTTTTTTATGATTTATTATGTTTTGAATTATACCTTGTTATTTACCCATGTCACGCTTAAAATGGTGCAATTTTCAGCATAATTTGCCTAATTTTTGCAATTATTTCCGCAGTAAAGATCGACACGATCAGAATTTGTTTAAGAAGCCAAAAAAGTCGTTGCGGATGATTCCGACTATCGCGTTTCTCCGGTATACTGACGATATGAAAATCTTAGTATCAGTCGCCCTTTGGATATACATTGTACCCGCTCTATTCGCTCAGGAGCCGGTCATACGCGAGCAGGTCATCATGGGTACGTTCGCACACCTGCGTCTGCCCGCCTCCCGTGCCGAAGATGCCGGGAAAATTTTCGGCGTTATGCGCTCTGCCGAGAGATCGCTCTCATCTTTTCGCGACGACGGCGGGACGGCGCGCCTGAACAGGCTGCGCCGCATCGAGGCGGACGAGACGCTTCTGCGTGCCATTTCGTACTGCCGCATGCTTTTTAAGTTGAGCGGCGGCTATTTCGACTGCACTATAGGATCGCTTACGCGCTCTTTGTACAGGTTTGGAGAGAGGGGCGCCGCCGTCCCTTCCGAAAAGGAGCGAAGGCTTGCGAGGGTCGGTATGGGCGGCGTCAGGGTGCAGGACGGCGTCGTGGAGCTGGAGGAGGGGATAGTGCTCGATCTCGGGGGGCTCGGAAAAGGTCAGGGCGTGGATATGGCGGCAGAAGAGGCGAAGAGACTCGGCATAAAGAGTGCCGTAATAGGCCTGAGCGGAGATATCCGATGCCTCGGCCCATGTGAGGTGGCCGTACAGAACCCCTTCGGCAGGGGCGTAGTGGGAGCTGTAGTAAACGAAGAGGGTGAGCTCGGCATCTCCACCAGCGGCATATACAGGCGCTATATAGGCACCGTCCGCAACAACCACCTGATCGATCCGTACAAAAAAGAGAGTGCCCGGCGTCTCGTTTCGGTAACCCTTGCCGCAGTGGCGTCGAACGCGCTGCTCGACGGTTTGGCCACTGCCGTTGCTCTCATGCCGGTAGGGTCGGCCATAGAGCTTTTACGCGACAAAAAGATAGACGCGCTGCTCATTGCGCCGGACGGCACGTTTTTGCGTTTGGGAGATAAGACAAGGGTCGATCCAGATAGCCTCGGCGGCTCTATTTTGCACCCGTCGCTTTCGCCGCAAGAAGTGTCGCGATACCTGAAAAGGCAGCAAAGGTCAGAACCGCCAAAAGAGTTCTGAAGATATTTTCACCGTATAGAGATGCCGCGATATCTACGGATATGACGGCAAAAAGGGCGACACTCGGCCGAAACGGCTTCCCCGGGCCGCCATCCTCTTTTGAAACGAGAAGCAGGTGCAGAAGCGTGAAACCGACCGCGCCCATCCCGAGAAGATGAACCGCGGCTATCTCCAGCCAGCCCGTCAATGTGGGAGTCGGAACACTCCTGAGAAGGTAGAGCCAAAGACCCGTAGCGACGGTGAAGATCGCAACGACTGCGAGAGTCGCGGCGAGCAGGGAGTATAGGGCGCTTCTTTTCACTTCGAACCTCTTGCGAGAGCCCGAATGCAGAAGAGGGCCGCCGCAAAAGCGGCAAGGTGCCACACGAGGGTAAGTACCAGCCAGAGAGTGGCCGCAATATTCCCGGCGACCGGGACGAGCAGGAAAATGGGCTGCGCCGTGAGCGAAGAGGCGCCCAGAAGGAGGATGAGGGTGCGTGTCGATCGGCGCTCCGCGAAGAGGCGGATGTAGGTCGCTCCTACGATACCGAGCAGCAAAAATATGAAAAATAGGTTCATGTGCACCTGCAAAAGGAGCTCTTCGAAAGGGAGCGGATCGATAAAGAGCTCTTCGTCTCCCGTTACGGCCGAGGTTACCTGCTGCGGTGTTGCTCCGTAGCGCATCGCCTCCAAAACGTAGTGGGAAACTATGAACAGAGATACGGCCGACATCAGGAGTATGAGTGCGATTCTCATATTCGGTGAGATCGATGGAGTTGCAAGAAAGCGCATTATCGGTCCCTTTTCAATATATCGAAGAGTGCGAGTGCGAGCCTGGCGCCGTCGGTTACGTTTCTTGCCGAGAGGGTGGCGCCGGAGATTGTGGGTATGTCGCGTCCGGCTCGAAGAGGCTTTGAGAGATCTTTTCCATCCATCAGTTTGAGCCAGCTCTTTGCGGGCTTGTATTCGGGCGGCTCAGCAAAGGCCAAAATCTCTATAGAGACTATTTCTCCGGGCTCTTTGACGATGTAGAGAACCGCAGCCTTTTTGGTGCGAACCTTCCGGCTGAGGAGAATACCGACGCACTCTGGCCCGCTGCGGCCGGAAGCCGTGTAGTATCTGACGATCCTTGAATGCAGCTTCGTTCCGGCGACCTTTTGAATATCGGCAGCCTCTTTTTTTGAAAGCAGCCTGCTCCTTTTTTCGACACCGACCGCTTCAGGACAGCTCTGCTTCATTATCTTTGCGATATCCACCGCCTCTTTCGCGTAGAGCGGGTGGCTAAAATATGAAACCGAGACCAAAAGAGAGAGTATCGATTTTCTCGCTGCCGTCATTTCTGTCCTTTATAGCGTAGTCCACTTTTAAAACCACCTGTTCATGCGGATAGTAGTTGATACCGAATGTCCAGATATCCATATCGTTCATCGCCGCGGCTTCTCCTTCGCGCTCCTTTACCGGGTTGTAGCTCTCGTACCGGATAAAAAGCGGCACCGAAGATGTGTGACCGAGGCCCTGCATAATGTCATACTCACCTGTAACATACCAACCCTGCGCCTTTTTGGCGGCGGTTGGAGAGATCTTCTCCGCTCCACTCAGCATGGCCTGCGTGAATAGTCCCTTCACCTTTATAGATTCGTAACCGTATATGGCGTGAAGGTCGTAAATGAGTATGGAGGTGCCGTCCACATTCGCACTTGTTGAATTGGAAGCGTTTCCCCAGTAAAACGATACTCCGGCCGTCAGCCCCTCTATTGCGCCGTAATCGAGTCGGCCGGTCAGGGCTACTCTCTGCATGGCGGCTTTGTCGGCCGAACCCTGCCTGCCGTCTCTGATCCATACGGCTTCACCGTTTTTTGTAGCGTCGCTGTTTAGATTGAGCGAGTTGACGAAACCGAAGTGGTAGTAGAGATCGGCTACAGCTGTCTCGCCGTACGCTATCACCCCGGTTTCGTTCCAGGTGCTCGGGATTATGTACTTTTCCGTCTCGGGTCTCTGGACTGTGGGGAAGAGAGTGGGTTCGTGCTTCATGTTTACAAGCCCTACCGGCACCAGCTGGCTTCCTACACGCAGGTTGAGGTTTCGGCTCAGAAGAAAGTCGAGGTAGAGAAACTCAATGGCTACTTTGTCGCCTCCGTGCTCGAACTCCAGCTCTGTATTCAAGATGATGTTATCGCTGAATTTATACCCTATGTACGGGACGAACCGGTAGACGTCCGTTATCGCCACCTGGCCGGAGGAGTCGGCCCAGTACATCTCGCCGTAACCTCCTATGGAGAGCGGGTTTTGGGTGTAGTAGACCTTCGATGCCGCCGATCCCAGGCCGCTGTGGCTCTTTGTAACGTCCACCGTCTGAAACCACCCCTCGCTCTGAAGTGTGGCCAGCTCATCTATCAGAGCCGATCTCTCCTGCTCGCCTTTTTTCTGTTTCTGCTCGAGCTCGCTAAGCCTCTTTTGCATCTGCTCCAGCTCTTTTTGAAGATCTGCACCGCTTGCCGCCGATCCGAAGGGGACAACCATCATGGCTGCGACCGCAGCCATAAGTTTCTTACTTCTCATAATCTCTCCTAAATGAAAATGAATATCAGAATGATAAAGAAAGAGACCTTTTGATAAGCTTAATGAGAATCAATATCACTATAAAATTTCCAAATAGAGATGAAGGGAGGCGAAGAGCCCCTCCCCGATCATTTTTTTATAAGAGTTCTGGATGTATAGATCTCGTAGAGTATGGGTATTATGAGAAGACTCAAAACCGCTGAACTCACGACTCCGCCGATCATTGGTGCCGCTATTCGCTGCATCACTTCACTGCCAACGCCGTGGTGGTACATGATGGGCAGAAGTCCCGCGAGTATCGCGAATACCGTCATCAGTTTCGGCCTTACCCTCTGAACCGCCCCCTCGAATATGGCGGCTCTGAGCATCTTTTTGTCGAGTGTTCCCTCTCTTTTGAGGGCCTCATGCACACTCTCCTGCAGGTATACGATCATGACTATGGCCGTTTCGGCAGCGACTCCAAGCAGTGCCAGAAAGCCGACGACCACTGCGACGCTCATGTTGAAATCGAGCCAGTCTATGTATAGAAGCCCGCCCAGAAGCGCGAACGGCAGGGTAAAAAAGACGATAAGAGTCGGTACCGTCTTTTTCAGTGCGAAGTATATGAGTACGAGAATCACGAGAAGCACCATCGGAGCGATCCACATAATCTTTTTCATGGCGCTCTGCAGATACTCCGACTGGCCGGCCCATTCGATATAGTAGCCCGAGGGCATTTTGAGCCCGGAGAGCAGCTTCTGTGCCTTGGTTTTGTATTCGGAAGGGCTGACACCGCTCTTTGGCGTGATATATATGAAAGTTACAGGTTTGGCCATCTCGGTTTTGATGACGGAAGCGCTCTCTTTGTAGTGCACATCGGCCAGAGAGGAGAGTGGTACGAACCCGAGCGGCGTCTTTACCTGAAGGTTGCGTATCGCCTCTATCGTGCGGCGCTCCTCTTCTTCGAAACGGATCGCCAGAGGGTACCTCTCGAGCCCTTCTATTATCGTGCCGACCTTCATCCCGCCTATTCCGAGGGATGTGTAGGCGAGTATCTCGTTTTTCGTAATGCCGTAACGTGCAGCAGCCGCTTCGTCTATGTCGATATCTATGTAGTAGCCCGCATCGGACTGGTCCGCAAAGACAGACATCGTTTCACTCATACCGCGAAGCTTCTGCTCTATCTGCGAGCCTATCTTTTGCAGGGTTTTAAGATCGTCACCGTAGAGTTTGATGCCCAAAGGGGTTCTGATGCCCGAAAGAAGCATATCTATACGCCCCCTGATCGGGTAGGTCCAGGAGTTGACAAGTCCCGGAACCTGGAGCGCATCTTCGAGCTCCTGTTGAAGCTTTTCGTAGGTCATCCCTTCGCGCCATTCGCTTTTTGGTTTGAAGGTTATGATCGTCTCGAGCATACCGAGCGGAGCCGGGTCGGTCGCGGTATCGGCACGACCACCTTTTCCGAAGACGGTATCGACTTCCGGAAAGCTTTTGATTATCTTGTCGGTTTTCTGGGTCAGCTCTTTGCTCAGGTCTATACTTATTCCGTAGGGAGTGACGGGCATATACATAAATGTCTGTTCGTTCAACATCGGCATGAACTCCCACTTCAGCTTCTCGTAGACCGGTACCATCCATACAAGCAGGGCGATTGCCGCGACTATCACCGGATACTTCAGTTTTATACCTATGGTCAGGATCGGGTTGTAGAGCCATATGAAGAAGCGGTTCAGAGGGTTTCTCTTTTCGCTTTGAATTTTACCCTTTACGAACCATACCATCAAAACCGGAACCAGCGTGACGGCCAGCAGCGCCCCGGCTGTCATCGCAAACGTTTTCGTAAAGGCCAGCGGTGTAAACAGAAGCCCCTCCTGCCCCGAGAGTGCGAAGATCGGAAGAAAAGAGACCACTACCAGTGCAAGAGCGAAGAATATGGGGCGGCCTACAGTCTTTGAAGCTTTGACGATAGCCGCGATACGCTCTTTGTCGGTTACGGCTCCTCTCTTTTCGATTTTATGTATCTCTTTGTGCGCATTTTCGATCATTACGATCGAAGCGTCCACCATCGCGCCGATGGCTATGGCGATGCCTCCGAGACTCATAATATTGCTTCCGATGCCGAACATCTTCATCAGCAGAAAAGTTATTCCGATAGTAAGGGGAAGTACGATCAGAACTATCAGGGAGCTTCTGAGATGGACGAGAAAGAGCGCGATGACGATTACGACTATCAGACTCTCTTCGAAGAGTGTCGATTTCAGCGTCTCGACGGCTTTTTCAATGAGGCTGCTTCTGTCGTAGGTCTCCACTATCTGCACATCGTCGGTTTTTAGGCTTTGAAGCTTCTTCTTCACATCCTGTATGACACGATAAGCGTCCGATCCGTAGCGTATCATGACGATTCCGCCCACCACTTCGCCCTCGCCGTTTAGATCGGCCACGCCGCGCCTTGGAGCGGGTACCTTCTCTACGCGCCCCAGATCTCCTATGGTAACGGGGATTCCGCCTCTTTCGGTTACGACTATGCTGCGTATATCGTCGAGGCTGCGTATGTATCCGCGGGCCTGGACCATCCACTCGTAACCGTTCTGAATCACTATGCGCCCGCCCGTATCGTTGTTGTTGGCCTTCAGTACGCGCGATATGTCGGTAACGGAGAGGTTGTGTCTTACCAGAGCGTCGTTGCTGAGCGTCACCTGCCATGTAGGAACGAACCCCCCGACGGAGGCTACATCGCTGACGCCGTCGACTCCCATAAGGGCATACTTGTATGTGTAGTCCTGCAGTGTGCGAAGCTCCGCAAGGTTTTTCGTTTTACTCACAAGTGCATACTCATATACCCAGCCGACTCCCGAGGCGTCGGGCCCCAAAGAGACCTCGACCCCGGGCGGGAGGGAGCTCTGGATGGCGGCCAGCTGTTCGAGCACCCGGCTCCTGCCCCAGTAGAGGTCGGTCCCCTCCTTGAATATGATGTATATGAGGGCGTTTTCGTAGGTCGAGAAGCCCCGAACCGTCTCTATGTCGGCGATTGCCAGAAATTTGGTGATAAGGGGGTAGGTGACCTGGTCTTCGATGATGTTCGGGCTCTGGCCGCCCCACTTCACCTCTACGATCACCTGCGGGGGCGAGAGGTCCGGCAATGCGTCGAGCGGCGTATTTTTTACGGCCCAGAACGACCCCATAACGATGAAGAGTGTCGCCATCAGGATCAGAAAGCGGTTTTTGACACTGAAGTCTATGATCTTCTCAATCATGACGACACCTAAAAGAGCCCGTTGATCTGGGCGTCGCTGTCGATCAAAAAGAGCGCTTTGCTCACCACTTCGTCGCCCTCCGAAAGACCGGAGAGCACCGCATAGTGCTCACTGTCTATCGGTTTTACCTCTACCTCGACCGGCTCATACTCCCCTTCGAACTCTCCGGCTCTGAAGGCGTACCACCTTCCCATTTTGCGAATTACGGCCGTACGCGGAAGCATAGGCATGGATTCGCTTTTTGATTCTGCCGTAAGGGTCGCGAACATTCCGGGCAGAAGGCGGGCTTTTGGATTCTTTATCTCCAGCCGCAGGGTGGCGAGCCCGTTTTCCGGGTCGATACTAGGATAGAGAAGCGGTTTGTGCGCCTCGAATCTCTCCGGCAGCGCTTTTGTGCTCACGATAAATTTCGACGCACCCATAAGCGTCCGGATATCGGGCTCGCTCACTTTCGCCTCCATCCAGATATTGTCGAGCGAAACGATCTTGAAGAGGCTCGACTTTGCGTTGAACGCACTCCCCTCTGACAGGTTTTTTTCGAATACAAATCCCGACGAAGGAGCCTTGACGAAGGTGTAAGGGTCGCTCTTTTTGCCTCTTGCAAGCGCTGCTATCTCCTCTTTGCCGATGCCAAGAAGCTCGAGTTTGAGCTTAGCGCTTTCGACCATGTTGGAGTTGCCCCGCCTTTTTGCGTAGTTGATGGAGTTTATATACTCCTCTTTCGCCTTGAAGACTTCCGGCGAATAGACTTTCGCCAGCACCTGACCCTCTTTGACCCTCATATATACTCTGTCGGCGTAGAGTTTCACCACATACCCTCCGTATCTGGGGACGACCTCGTGTATGAGCGCGTCATCCGTTTTCAGGAGGCCGTAAAATTGCCTCTTAAAAGCGGCAGAAACCTTTTTGACTTTGACGGTCTGCACGTTGAAGAGCTGCTCCACGGTCGGTTTTTCGGCAGCCGTCACATAGAGTGTCGGCAGTAGCATCAGTATCAGTAAACTTTTTTTCATATCTCTTCTCCCAAAACAGCCTCTATTTTTGCCAGAGTGATAAAATATTTCGCGCGTGCGGTTATTGCTTCCGAATCGAGTCTGAGCTTCTGCTCCACAAGGTCTATGAATTTGTAGAGATCTCCGCCTGCGGCGATCTCGGAGCGGATCAGGTCGAACATATGCTCTATCTGCGGCAGGGACTCTTTCTCTATGATCTCGACTATTTTGCGGCTGCTCTCGGCTTCCGCATAGAGCCCCCGCAGTCGGGCCGCGACTCTTTTTCGGGAGTCTGCCGCCATCAGTTTGCGCTCCATTAGAAGGACCCTCTGCTCCTCCTCTTCGCTCTTTTGTGTGCCGTATACGGGAAGGGTAAAACCGACTCCGATAGAGACGTAGTCCTCAAAGGAGCTTCTTTGAAAATAGCCCAGGCGCACGACAGGGTCGATTTTGCTTTTGAGTCTGTAGAGTTCGAGGCGCCGTCTCTGCATCTGCTCTTTGGAAACCGCGATCTCGACTTCGGGACTATTCTCTATCTTCGAAACGAGCCTTTCGAGCGGCGGCAGCCTCTTTCGTTCCGGCTCTATCTCTACACTCTCGACGTTTGTGAAACTGAGATACCCAAGGAGTGCCAGAACTTCTCTCTTTTGGGCCTCAAGGCGTTTCAGAGTGGTCTTGAGCCTCGATTTCACAAGCTCTGCCGACATAATGCCCATATGGGTATTCCCAGATTCACCGGATGCGGTGTATGCTTCGAAAAGCTCTATATTCTGTTCTGTCAACGTAATAGTGCGGCGTACCACCTCTATGAGTCTTTCGCTCTCCCACAGGCGGTACGCGCTCTGTTTTATCTTTGAAAAGAGCTCCGCTTCTGCCTCTTTCAGCGATGCGAAAAAGAGAGATTTTGCGGAGATCTTCAGAGCCTCTTTAGCATCTCTTTTTCCAAACCACGGAATCTTTTGCGAAAAGGTGACGGAGTGGGTTTGCATCCTCTCGAGCGAGCGGTCCGCGGGTCTGTCGAGCCTGATATCGTTGATTCCCACTCCAAAGAGGGGGTCGTCGAAGTTTTTGGCCCGTTCGACGGCGTATTCCGCAGCCGCGATACGCAGCTTTATCGCTTCGAGGGAAGGGTGTTTGGTGCGTGCCGATTCGATCAGCTGCGGTATCGTAGCCGCGCTCAGGGATGCGGCGAAAAGGGCTGCAAGAAGCAGGGTGCGCATGCTCCGCTCCTAAAGGTTGAAAGATGTCTTGAAGCGGTACTTTTTACCCTCTTCGGTAGTCACGAAGATGTGTACCTGCCAGGTGCCGCCCATAGCCGCGTTGAAAGAGGCCTCGTACGTTCCGTCACCGACCGGCTTCGCTTTCGCTTTGGCTTCCATATAGGGCATTCCGGGCATGGCCGGCATGAAGATTTTGAGTGCCACCTTGGCGTTTTGCAGCGGTTTGGAAGATTTGAAGAGCTTCACCTTTATATGGTTCATACCGGGTGTCAGAGGTTTTTCAGAGACAAGCTCCACCTTCAGACCCTTCTGTTTAAGGCTCTTTTGATAAGCCGCGGCATTTAGTGACGTGAATGCGAGGGCTATGCCCAGCATGAGTGTAAACAGTTTCATTTTTGCTCCTTGAACGTTTTGATACCGCTATTGTAAGAAGAGAGTGTGTAAAGAGTGTGGATTCGGTTTGTGATACAATTTTCTTATGAAAATACTGCTGCTTGAAGATGACCCGATGCTTGCCGAACTCATGGCGGAACACCTTGGTGAAAATGGGTTCGAAGTCGAACACTACCTCGACGGGGAAGAGGCCGAAGATGCAATTTTGTCGAAAAAGTTCGATATTTTGCTGCTTGATGTCAACGTTCCGGGTATAAATGGCTTTAAACTGCTCAAATCGATGCGTGAGCGGAAAGATTTTACGCCTGCTGTAATGATAACTTCCAGAAATACGAGTACCGATCTGAAAGAGGGTTTCGATATAGGGTGCGACGACTATATAAAAAAGCCGTTCGAATTCGAAGAGCTCGATGCCAGAATTTCACATATAGTTCGTGTCTACGGCCTGAAGCGTAGTGAGCCCATAGAGTTGGGAGAGGGGATTCTTTTCGAGCCCGAGCGCCACAGGCTCGTCGTGAACGGGGAGTATGTGACATTGACTCCGAAGGCGTCGGAGATTCTCCACTATCTCTTCAGAAACAGCGGCAGAATAGTCTCCAGGGAAGAGCTTGTGCAAAACCTATGGAGCTATGAAGAGACCCCTACCGACGCAACCTTGCGCAGCTACATAAAGGTGCTTAGAAAACATGTACCGCAGATAGTGACGGAGAGGGGAGTCGGCTATGGCTTTGAGCAGCTATGAGAAGCGCTCGCTGTTTCGTTTCATGGCGATCTACCTGGGGGCTGTACTTGTCGTAGTGCTGGCCTTTTCGGCCCTCTTTTACAAGATAGATTCCGAATCTATAAAAGAGCGGATCTTCTCGAACCTGAGAATGGTAGCGATGAAGATCTCCGCTTCCGCGGTGGATGCGCAGATGCAGGGTAAAAAGTTCGAGATTCCCCCCTCCATAGGGTGCGACTACCTGCTGCTCGACAAAAACAGAAAGGTTTTGCAGGGGTGTATACATGAGTCCGTCGACCTGAACAAAGAGGAGTATATCAAAGAGGGGTGCGCATACTATATAGACCGCAGTGCCCGCGGACACCTGGGTATAGACTATATCGTAGTGCGAGACTGCTCTTTGGAGGAGAAGATCACAGAGTCAGGGCGCAGCGTCGCTCTTGCGGCGGTAGCGGCCTTCGGATTCCTCGTTTTGGTAGGCTGGTACCTTGGGCGGCTATTTCTCAGGCCGATGCGGGAGAAGATAGAGTCTATGGACCGCTTCATACACGACAGTACCCACGAGCTGAACACCCCGGTCACGACGATGCTGCTCGCTCTTGAAAAGATCGAAAAAAACGAGTGCAAACCCTCACATCTTCGGGCTCTGCAGATGAGTGGGCGGCTTATTGCCAGGATATATGAGGATCTCACTTTTCTTCTCGTGAGCGAAAAGCAGAAGGAGAGGAGCAGGCCTGAAAGCGTGGATGTGGCGCAAAAGACAAGGGAGAGCATAGAGTTCTTCTCGATTCTGACCGATCAGAAGCGCATCGAAGTGACTTCGTCGCTGCAAAGCTGCCTGATCGAAGCGGATCCCCACCATATAGAGATTATGATCAAAAACCTCATAGACAATGCGGTCAAATATACGCGCCCCAAAGGGAAGATCCACGTTTCGCTGGACTCTTGCAGGCTCACGGTAAAAGATAGCGGAGTGGGTATAGAAAAAGAGAAACTGAAGAGGATTTTCGAACGTTTCGAGCGCGCCAACACTACAGAGGGCGGGCTCGGAATCGGTCTCGATATAGTCGCCACAATATGCGGTATCTACGGCTTTTCACTCGATGTCGACTCCAAAGAGGGGGAGGGGAGCGAGTTCAGTGTAGATTTTTCATCCCGCTCTGAGCGGCGGGGAAAGGGGCCAGAATCTTCCTGACCACATCTTTTATATAGGCGATCCTCTCTGCAGGTGTGTCAAAATCGCGAAGAAGATCGGTCGCTACGCCTCTGAAAAAGACCTTTTTGTCTGAAGGATCGAGAGCGTCTATGACGATCTTGGCTTCGTCGTATGTATATTCGTATCTCGACGGTATGTATGCCGGCCCCCAGTATCCGTAGTCGTAAGGGTAGAGCCCCAGGCTCTCGTAGTCGTTAACGACCTCTTTCATCCGTGTTACATCCGTGTGGAACATTATCCAAAAATCGGCATCATCATTTGGTGAGAGAGTGTAGCCTTTGGCTTTCAGAGTCTCAATGACGGCGTTTTTCAGACGTTCCTGAGTCAGTGTTATGACCGACCCCTTTTGGGGTGTGAGTACGGCAAAGCTTTTGAGCTTGGAGAAGTCATACTTCGGGTTGTAGTCGTTTTGCACCTGAAGCGAAGAGCACCCTGCGAAAAATAGCAGCAGTATAAATATTGCGATCTGTCTCATTGTAGAACCTCCTTTCGGCCTCTTTTCGGAAAGTATTGCAGCATCTGCCTGACCGCTTCGTCTATGATCTCTTCTCTCTTTGCCGGGTCGGAGCCGTCCCACTTTTTCGTGACGCAAGATGACCAGAACACCTTTTTCGTTTTCGGGTCCACCATCCTGATAAAGAGCGATATCTCGTCATGCTTCGGTGTTATCGATGTGGAGACCGACCCGCCGAAGTTTCCGGAGATCCCTCCAAGGCCTATGCCGAAGGTTATGGGAGAGGGGCGGTTTTTGTAGATTTTCATCCCGTACCTTACGGTAAAATCGCCCAGTGCCGAGGCCTCTTCGTACCCTTTTTCAAAAAGGCCCCTCTCTATCGCCTCTTTTATCCTCTCGGAGTTGAGAGGGTCAGGCATCGCCTCTTTTTCCGCTTCAGGAGTAAAGCTGACAAGCTTTTGCGTATCGTATGAGAGATCGTAGTCGAAAGGGAGCTTTTTCGCACTGCACCCGCCGAAAACAACCGCACCCAGCAACAATAGGGCCGCAATAGATAGGGTTTTCGTTTTCATAACAGAGATTATACCGCTTTTATCCAAACGACTCTGTCGGTAGAGGCTCTTAAAGACTGATTTTACGCAAAAAGCGTAAAATCATCTCGAAATCCAAGATTTCGAAGCTTCAGGGGGTTGTAGGGCCGGCCAGGCCCTGCCGAATTGCGGGCTTAGCCCGGAATTTGCGTAACATCAGTTAAAGATTCAAAACGGCGTTCACTCTGCTTACAGAGTCCAGCTTGCTCAGGCTGAGTCTTACCACGGACTCCTCTTCGGCCTTCAAAGAGTGAACCACGTTCGGCTCCAGCGCTATGAGGTCTCCGCTTTTGAGATGTACGATTTTGTCTTCCACGCCGAAATCTATGGCGCCTTTTAAAACCATTACGGTAATAGGATAACCGGTTTTATGGGCTTTCATCACCTGATCTTTTTTGAATGCGATGCGGATCTCTTTTGTAAACCCGCTCTCCAACATAGGCGTTATTGCGACATGCTCGTCGTTGAATTCCAGGTTGTCGAAAAATGATGCGGTCTTCATGCTCTCCCCTTTTTGTCTAGATTGCTCTATTTTAGCGTAAAGTCAAAACTTTTGCAGTGGAATCGAAAAAGGTGAAACAGTGGTTGTAATTATTGAAACGTATGTTAAAGAGAGGATCTATTGGTGTTTAGAGCGATTTCGGCAATCTTTCTGCTTGGAGTATACCTGAGACATCTGATACCGGGAGGTTACACAATTTTTGATTTTTGCAAAATTTGCGTCGGTTCACTAATATATAATATTGTATCATGAACAGTAAGAAGTGGATGAGGTGCACGAGTGTGGCTGATGCATTAAATGAGAATCAAGGCCAAATATGAGTGAGTTGATAGTCTCTTGTAAAAATATTCAGAAGATTTATGGAAAAGGAAAAACGGAGGTATGTGCATTAAGAGGGGTGGACCTTCAGATTTTTGAAAATGAGCTTTTTATGATAGCGGGTCCATCAGGAAGCGGAAAAACGACACTTATCTCCATTATATCGACCCTTCTGAGTCCAACAGGTGGAGAATGCACGGTTTTGGGAAATGATATTTCAAAAATGGATGATTCCCAAAAAGATGAATTTAGACTCAATAATATAGGCTTCGTTTTTCAGGCGTTTAATCTTTTGCCGCCTCTGAGTGCCCAGGAAAATGTAGCAGTACCTCTTTTGATACAAAAGAGAAAAAGAGAGACGTCTTTAGAAAAGTCCAGGTCGATCCTGAAAGAGGTATATATGGAGAGGTTTCATGCGCTTCCTTCCGAACTTAGCGGAGGTGAAAAACAGAGGGTGGCTATTGCAAGGGCGCTCATAAATGAACCAAAGCTCATAATCTGTGACGAACCGACAAGCAATTTCGATTCAAAAACAGGAAAAAAGGTGATAGAGATTTTAAAAGATCTTGCAAAAAGAGAAAAAAGCTGTGTCATTGTGGTTACCCATGACAACAGAATTTTCGAATATGCAGACAGAATCGCCTACCTGGAAGATGGAGTGGTAAAAAGGGTTGAGAGATGAAAAAGTTTTTTATTTTGATAGTTGTCTCTTTTATAGGTCTCGGATACGCAATATATAAAGTGGTGCAGTTTGAAAAACCGGCGAGAGGGAGTGCAAAACCTCTTCCTGCTTTCCAGCCTCCTTTCTCCTCTTACGTGGCGGCACTTGGTGTTCTGGAGCCATCTTCCAAAGAGATTGTCGTCGGTACAAAAGTCAGCGGTATTGTCAAAGCCGTTTATGTCAAAGAGGGAGATAGAATCAAACAAGGAGAGCCTCTTTTTTGCCTTGATGACAGTGACTTGAAGCTAAAAATAGATCTTCAAAAAGAGAAAATCGATCTTGCAAAAACAAAAATGCTGAAATATAAAGATATCTATGCCATAGTAAAAAAGTTGTGGGAAAGCGCAAGAGGAACGATCAGCAAAAAAGAGTATAAAATAGCTCTCGATGATTACCTTAGTGCAAAAAAGCTTTTGAAAACGGAAAAGAAAAGATTGGAAATTCTAAAAAAGAGGATTCCGTTTTACACTATCCAATCACCGATAAACGGTATCGTGTTGAAAAACAGATTGAGTGCTGGGATGTACATGGAGGCCTCTTCCTGTACTCCCTCCTATATGACAATAGGTTCAAACAGCTTCACTCTTATCGCCCAGGTGGATGAATTCATGGCTCATAAAATAGAAAAGAGAGCCAAAGCGGTAGCTTTTGTCAGAGGAGACCCAAACAGGAAAATCGCGCTGGAATTTGATTATATAAGACCTGTAATAGAAGGAAAAAACATTTTTTTGCATACTCCTCTTGAAAGAGTCGACGCAAAAGTTTTACTGGTTGTCTACAAAGTCAAAAAAAGCGCTTTCCCGCTATATGTGGGAGAGGTGTTTGATGTTTACATAGAGGCGAAATGAGATATATCGCCTTAAAGTTGCTATGGGGAGACAAAGCCAAATTTTTGGGGCTGGTGTTCGGCATAGCATTTACCTCTTTTATGATCACCTTCGCACTCTCCTATCTCGCCGGATTTTTGACAAGAGGGTTTGCACTCATAGATGAAAATCCCAATGTAGATATATGGGTGATGGATCCATCTGTAACGTCCACGGAGCTGACGACCCAAATCCCGCTAAGTATGATGTATAGAGTCAAAAGTATCGAAGGTGTCGCATATGCTGCACCTCTGTTGCTAAAAAATATAGACATTAGATTCGAAAATGGGATGTTTCAAAAGGCCCAGATGATCGCCGCAGATGATGCAACCCTTGCCGGTGTCCCCAAGCCCGATACAACAAGGGATCTTTTATATATTCCAAACAGTGTAATAGCCGATACGGGAGGCACCTCGGACAAACTGATGACACCGGATATTGTAAGCTACGATTTTACGAATAGAACAATAGATTTGAATGAACCGTTAAGAAGAGTAAGGCCCGGTGACCTGATGCTGATAAAAAACAGACTTATCAGAGTTGTAGGAATTTCAAAAACCATTGCTAGATTTCCTCCAAGAATACTCATATACACCCGATACAAAACCGCCTCTTATCTTTATCCATCCATAAAAAACAAAACGACTTTTATACTGGTGAAAGCAAAAAAGGGAGCCAATCTAGAAAAAATTGTTAAAAAGATAGAAAAAGAGACCTCTCTTAGAGCCAGAACATCCCAACAGTTTAAAAAAGATACCGTAAGGTGGTATATGATTAACTCGGAAGATGTAGGAGATATGGTATCTATGCTACTGCTTGCGATGATTGTAGGGTTTGGGGTGACCGGTATAATGATGTATATGTTCACATATGAAAATCTGAAACAGTATGCCATTTTAAAAGCTATTGGAGCTTCCCAAAAACTTTTGGTATCGACCGTTTTCTTTCAGGCTTTTGTCAGTGCTGCAATAAGCGTCGGGTTCGGTATAGGTTTTTGTGCACTGTTGGGAGATTTTCTGTTCGTTTCGGAGCTAGACTATCCTTTTAGAATGATGTGGTTCGCTCCTGTTATCGGAGTTATCGGGGTCTTTTTTATAAGCTTTGTAGTAGCGCTTGTCAGTATATACCCTGTTTTGAAGATGGATCCGAGCATCGTTTTTTCAAGAAGATAGAAAATTGTAATCCAGGTCCTATCATGAAATAGTGTTTGTCAAAACATTTACAAATAGTCTCATACGCCACTTCGGTTGTTTTACATGATATGCTCGAAGCACGGTTGTTCATTATCACAAGTGTATGCAATATTCTCTTTCAACCGTAAAACCGTAGGAGATACGTTTTTAGAAGTGCTCTTTCTTTTGAAGATGGAGATATAAAAAGAGTCAGCCGAAAATCTTTGAAATTCGCTGCCAGACGCTTTTTTGCCGAGGCTCTTTTGTAATACGCTCATCCACAAAGTCGGGATCGGGCTTCATTAGCTCTTTGTTGAAAGGTATGCTCTTTTTTGTACGCTCTTTTCGTCTGATCCTCGGTTGGCGTTTTTTTGCCGGGGCCTGAGGTATACACATCCGGACTCCTTTTGAATTGTTCTGGTACCATTTTACACTCTTTTTGTGTACTCTGTATGCAAGAGGGTTTATCTGATTCTCAATGATGCGGTGGTAACATCCGTTTTTGGTTTCAGTGTATCGATGTTGCCTAAAAATCGCAATATCGGTCAAAAAATTTTGAGGAGCCCGGTTTGAAGATAGTTTTTATGGGAACGCCCGAGTATGCCGACACTATTTTGAAAAGTTTGATTGCGCAGAGCGGTATGGAGGTGGTATCTGTATATACGCAGCCGGACAAACCGGTAGGCAGAAAGAGGGTAATGACGCCTTCTGCGGTAAAGGTTACGGCACTGGAAGAGGGTATTTGCTGCCGTCAGCCCGCTACACTCAAAGATGATGAGGTCGCAAAAGAGATAAGAGAGGATTCTCCCGATTTCATCGTGGTTGCGGCTTACGGACAGATACTTCCGAAAAAGATCCTCGATATCGCACCCTGTATAAATCTTCACGCTTCGCTGCTGCCCAAGTATCGCGGTGCGAGCCCTATACAGCAGGCGCTGCTCAATGGCGACAGAGAGACGGGTGTGACTGCCATGCTTATGGAGGAGGGTCTAGACAGCGGGCCGGTGCTTGTGTGGAGCGTCACTCCGATCGGGATACGGGATCGTAAAAACGAACTTTTCGACCGTCTTGGTACAATGGCGGCCGATCTTACCGTGGAGACACTGGAAAAATACCCATTTTTGGTACCGCTGCCGCAGTGCGATGCAGATGCTACCTATTGCAAAAAGATATCCAGAAGTGACGGATTGGTGTCGTTCGATATGCCTGCCATACAGATATATAACCGTTTCAGGGCCTACGAGGGGTGGCCCGGTATCTATCTTGAGAGCGGTCTCAAGCTGATCGATCTCGAACTCGAAGAGGCATCGGAAAAAGGAGGGCCTGGAAAGATATTGGCCGTAGATTCGGATGGTGTAACCGTTGCCTGTCGTGAAGGTGCGCTAAAGATCAAGAGGGTGCAGCCGGCTTCCAAGAGGAGTATGGACGCTCTGAGTTATATCCGCGGCAAAAGGCTGGATGTTGAAGATATATTCGTTTGAAACTCTCCCCTCTACACAGAGGTGGATCGAAGAGCGGTTGTCGGAAAAAAGAGTCGCTCCGCCGTGTGCCGTAATAGCAAAGATGCAAACAGACGGAATCGGCAGCCGTGAAAACAGGTGGATCGGAAAGAGGGGAAACTTTTTCGCTTCCATTCTGCTGGCGCAAGAGTCTCTTCCCGAAGATCTTCCGCTTGGAGCCACTTCTATATATTTTGCGTTTTTGATGAAAGATACGTTGAAAAAAATGGGGTCGGAAGTTTGGCTGAAATGGCCCAACGATTTTTATCTTGAAGGGTCCAAAATAGGGGGCTGTATCACTGCAAAAAAGAGTAAAAACATAATCGTAGGCATTGGTATCAATATAGTCGATGCACCCCACGGTTTCGGGGTTTTGGATATAAAAACCGAGCCGAAGGAACTTTTGGAAACGTTTTTGAAAAATTTGAAAAAACCGCCTTCATGGAAGCAGATTTTTAGCAACTATAGTTTAGAATTTGAAAAGAGTAAAAACTACTGTACCCATGACGGGAGTGAAATAGTGCAATTGAGCAATGCCGTTTTGCAAAGTGACGGATCGCTGATGATAGGCAAAAGAAGGGTTGTGAGTTTAAGATGAGTGAAATTATTACTATAGCCAACCAAAAAGGCGGGGTGGGAAAGACGACGACGGCTGTTAACCTGGCGGCCTCTTTGGCGGTTGCCGAAAAGAGAGTTTTGCTGATAGATGCCGATCCTCAGGCTAACGCCACAACCAGTCTCGGTTTTCACCGTAACGACTACGAATACAATATCTACCACGTCCTTATCGGGGCGAAAAAGATCTCCGATACCATCTTGAAGACGACACTTCCTACTCTCCATCTGGTTCCTTCGAATATCGGGCTGGTAGGAGTCGAGAAGGAGTTTTACGACTCGGAAACGAGAAAGGGGCGTGAACTTGTTCTGAAGCGCAAGATCGACGAAGTGAAAAAAGAGTACGACTTTATCATCATAGACTCTCCTCCGGCTCTCGGACCGATCACAATCAATGCGCTTAGTGCCGCACATTCGGTTATAATACCGATTCAGTGCGAGTTTTTCGCGCTCGAGGGTCTGGCCCAACTCCTGAACACTATACGCCTTATCAAGAAGACGATCAATCCGAAGCTCAAGATCAAGGGTTTTTTGCCTACAATGTACAGCGGTCAGAATAATCTATCCAAGCAGGTCTTCGCGGATCTGACGCAACACTTCAAAAGCAAGCTCTTCAAATCTACGGAAGATGACGAGTTCATTGTCATTCCGCGCAACGTGAAACTGGCAGAGAGTCCAAGCTTCGGCAAGCCCGTAATACTCTACGACATAAAGTCTACAGGTTCGAGGGCTTATCAGCACCTGGCCGAGGCAATTTTGGCGACATAAGAGAAGAGTATGGGAAAAAAAGCGAAAAACAGGTCCCTCGGAAGAGGCCTTGGGGCCATACTCGGCGAAGTTGCCGAAGCGTATGAAAACGAGTTTCAATCCGGTACAGATACGCACGAGAAGGTAGTCGAGATTCCGCTTTCCGAGATTGTGCCGAATCCATACCAGCCCAGAAAACATTTCGACGAAGATGCCATAAGAGAGCTTGCCGAGTCTATAAAGCGGCATGGGCTGCTCCAGCCGGTCGTGGTTATCGAGCAGAACGGCGACTATGTACTTATTGCCGGGGAGCGTCGTGTACGTGCGAGCAGGGTGGCCGGTCTTGAAACAATACGCGCAATAGTGGCCGATATAGACCGCTCCCGCTTCAGAGAGCTGGCTCTGATAGAGAATATTCAGCGCGAAGCGCTGAATCCGATAGAGCTTGCCGAGTCGTACAAAGAGCTTATAGAGGAGTACGACATTACACAAGAAGAGCTCGCCAAAACTATCCACAAAAGCAGATCGCAGATCACAAATACGCTCAGACTCCTGCAGTTGGACGACTATGTCCGGCAAAAGGTAGCCTGTTCGCAGATTTCTCAGGGGCATGCGAAGGTTCTGGCGGGGCTCGACGGCAAAAATCAGCGTATTGTGTGTGATACGATAACCGGCCAGAAGCTTAGTGTGCGCGAAACGGAGCAGCTCGTATCAAGGCTCAGGGGTGAATCCGGAAACAAGAGTAGACCGGAGAGTTCCGAAAGAGCAGGCGGGTTCGACCTGGGGCCCTATTCAAAAATTATAAAAGAGCATATTCCTTTCAAGGTGAAAGTGAAGAGAGAGAAAGTCGAAATAGAGCTCAAAAATGAAGATGAACTGAAATCTTTTCTGAAAAGGTTTTCAAAAAAATAGAATGAATCTGTTGGGAGAGTCACTCTTTTGATCCATGCTTAACTATGGAAACTGGAGTATTCAGGTTATCCTTAATTTTTAATTTTGGATAAATATGATAACATTGCCCAATTTTTTGAAAGGAGAGTGTGCATGCTGGATATTGTTCCTTCTTTAATGCTGGTTGTGGCAGTTGTCTTTCTTGTGCTGCTGATACTGCTTAACAGCTGGCTTTATCAACCGCTCTTGGCGTTTATGGATGAGCGCGACAAGAGTATCCGCAAAGACTTGGAAAACATTGACTCTACAGGTTCCGATGTGGAAGAGCTGAAGGCAAAGACAGAAGCGATCATCACGGAGGCGAAAAACGAAGCCGCAGCATTGAGAGCCAAAACCATCGAAGAGTCGAAGCTTCTTGCCATGAGTAAAATAGAGGCGAAAAAAGAGGAGCTCGAGAAGAGGTATCAGGAGTTCCTGGTCGAGCTGAAAAAAGAGGAGGAGCAGCTAAAAAGCGAGCTTCTTTCACAGATGCCGCTCTTCAAAGAGTCTTTGAAAGCCAAGTTTAGTCAAATCTAAAGGAGAAAACGTGCGAAAAATATTGTTGACGGCGGCACTTTTCCTTCCGGCCATACTGCTCGCTTCGGAAGCTGAAGTTTCGAACGGCGGGACAGATTTCGTTCCCCGTCTCGTAAACTTCATAATTTTCGTAGCGATACTCTACTATTTTGCAGCCGAACCTGTAAAAAACTTCTTCAAAGGCAGAACTGCCGATATCGCGACGCGTCTTGAAGAGGTGCAAAAGAGGCTGAAGGCTACGAAACAGGCGAAAGAGGATGCACGTGCGGAGTACGAAGCCGCGCAGACAACAGCCGAAGAGATTATCGAAGCGGCAAAGAAGGAGTCTCAGCTTCTTGCGAAAAAACTGGACGAACAGCTGCACAACGAGTTGGAAAACCTCGAAAAACTGCAGGAAGAGAAGATGGAAGTGGAAAAGCGTCAGTTGGTAAGAAGAACGGTGACGGAAGTGCTTTCCGAGCTCTTCAAAGGCGATGCGATCGGTATGGATGAGAAAAAGTTCGTAAATCTCATCATGAAGAAGGTGGCCTGATATGGAGATGTTGATAGCGAAGCGTTACGTCAAGGCGCTGATAGAGGCGGTCGGCGATAAAAAAGTGACGGCGGCGACCAAGAGTCTCGAAGCGATCGCAAAAGCTTTCGAAGATAGAAAGTTTGCGGAACTCATGATCTCTCCCGAGGTTAAAAAGAGCCAAAAAGAGGAGCTGGTTCTGGCGATTGCCGGAGAAAAGTGCGATCCCAAAATCGCAAATTTCATCAAAGTTCTCAATCTGCACGGCAGGCTGGGGCTTATTCCGGAAATAGTGCACCTGCTTCAAAAAGAGCTTCAAAGGCGTGCAAACCGCTATGAAGGGGTAGTGGAAAGCAGTGTCCGGCTCGACAAAAAACAGCTGGGTGAACTCGAAAGCTCGCTCTCGAAATATGTAAACGCCACAGTCGCGCTGCGCCAGGTCAAGAGCAAGGGTGAAGGTATAAAGGTTGTAATCGAAGATCTGGGGCTGGAGGCGAGTTTTTCGAAAGAGCGCGTCGCTTCGGATATGATAAACCACATTTTAAAAGCTTTGTAAAATAGAAAGGAGAATCGGTAGTGTCTAAACTTCAAGCAGATGAAATCAGCTCGATTATCAAAGAGCGTATCGAGAATTTTGAGTTGAGTGTCGATATCGATGAGACGGGGAAAGTTGTCAGCATAGCTGACGGAATCGCACAGGTGTTCGGCCTCAACAACGTAATGGCCGGCGAGATGGTCGAGTTCGAAAATGGCGAGCGTGGAATCGTCTTGAACCTCGAAGAGGCCAGTGTGGGTGTGGTCATCCTCGGAAAAGGGCTCGGTGTCCGTGAAGGCATGAGTGTTAAGCGCCTCGGAGAGCTTCTCAAAGTTCCGGTAGGACCGGAAATTGTCGGACGTGTCGTCAACGCGCTCGGAGAGCCTGTCGACGGAAAAGGCCCGATCGAGGCCAAGGAGTATCGCTTCGTTGAAGAGAAGGCACCGGGAATCATGGCCCGAAAATCGGTTCATGAACCGCTGCAGACAGGTATCAAAGCGATCGACGCGCTTGTTCCTATCGGAAGGGGACAGCGTGAGCTGATCATCGGTGACCGCCAGACCGGTAAAACTACCGTAGCCATCGATTCGATCATCAATCAGAAGGGCCAGGGAGTCACATGTATCTATGTGGCCATAGGTCAGAAGCAGTCTACTGTAGCGTCGATTGTGCGCAAGCTTGAAGAGCACGGTGCGATGGAGTATACCATCGTTGTAAATGCAGGCGCCTCTGAATCTGCCGCTCTGCAGTTCCTTGCTCCGTATGCCGGTGTTACAATGGGAGAGTATTTCCGTGACAACGGTCAGCATGCCCTTATAATATACGATGACTTGAGTAAGCATGCGGTTGCATACAGGGAGATGTCTCTTATTCTTAGAAGACCTCCGGGCCGTGAAGCGTTCCCGGGTGACGTTTTCTACCTGCATTCACGTCTTCTCGAGCGAGCCGCCAAGCTGAATGACGAACTGGGTGCCGGTTCTTTGACGGCTCTGCCTATCATCGAAACACAGGCGGGCGACGTTTCTGCATATATTCCGACAAACGTCATATCTATCACCGACGGCCAGATATTTCTCGAAACCAACCTCTTCAACTCTGGTATACGACCTGCTATCAATGTCGGTATTTCCGTCTCCAGGGTCGGTGGAGCCGCTCAGATAAAAGCGACAAAACAGGTTTCCGGTACTCTGCGTCTTGACCTTGCGCAGTATCGTGAACTCGAGGCGTTTGCGCAGTTTGCGAGTGACCTGGACGAAGCGACACGCGCACAGCTCGAGCGCGGTGCGAGAATGGTCGAAGTGCTGAAGCAGCCTCCTTATTCACCTCTTCCGATCGAAAAGCAGGTGCTTATTATCTATGCGGGTGCAAACGGCTATCTCGATGACATTCCGGTCAATGCTGTTACGAAATTCGAAGCGGAGCTCTATCCGTTCGTCGAAGCCAACCATCCGGAAGTCCTCACTCAGATCAGAGAGAAGAAGAAGATCGACGAAGAGACTGAAGAGTTGATGAAGAAGGCGCTGGAAGAATTCAAAACTTCATTCAGCGCGTAAGCGTTAAGGATCAACGATGGCAAACTTAAAAGAGATAAAGCTTCAGATCGCGAGTGTCAAAGGGACTCAAAAGACCACTCGTGCCATGAAGCTTGTATCGCAGGCAAAACTGAAAAAGGCCGAAGAGCTCGCCAAGCGCTCACGTGTCTACGCCGACAAACTGGATGAACTGGTCAGCGAAATCGCCTACGAGATCAATCAGAACAAGGTCGGCGGTAGCGAGAGCCGTTATGTGCAGGCCGATCTGCATGTCAGCACAGTTGACATTATATGTGTCACGGCGGACAAAGGACTTTGCGGCGGGTTCAACATAGCCACACTAAAGACGACGCTCGGAATGATTCGAGAGTACAGAGAGAAAAAAGTTGCTGTACGACTGCGTGTAGTCGGAAGAAAAGCGATCGACTTTCTGAAATACAACGGCATAGATATGAAGGATGAAGTGATTGGGCTCAGCGCATCGCCGGATTATAAAAAAGCCGCTGACTTCATAGACGAATCTATGAACGATTTCGTTGAGGGGAAGACCGATCGTGTGGTACTTATATATAACGGATTCAAAAATATGCTCACACAGCAGCAGCGTGTGCTTCAGTTGCTCCCCGTCGATATTTCGACAGTCGAGCCGAGAGAGTTGAAGTCCAGTATTGAGTATGAACCGGAAGGTCATGAAGAGCTTTTGAACGCACTATTGAGAAAGTATGTCCAATACAGCATGTATTATGGACTTCTCGATTCGTTGGCGGCCGAGCACAGCGCTCGTATGCAGGCTATGGACAATGCAACGAATAATGCGTCGGAAAGAGTTAACGAGCTTACTATTCAGTACAACAAAGCGCGTCAGGAATCTATTACAACTGAGCTGATCGAAATCATCAGCGGTATGGAAGCATTGAAATAAAAGAAGGAGAAGGAATGACAGGTAAAATTGCACAGGTCATCGGCCCGGTCGTAGATGTCGATTTCGAAGATTATCTACCGGCGATCAACGAAGCACTTGAAGTAAAGTATGCGCTGGAAGGAAAAGAGACCAGACTGGTTCTGGAGGTAGCGAGTCATATCGGCGACAACCGTGTACGAACTATTGCGATGGATATGAGTGAAGGCCTGGTCCGCGGTATGGAAGTTACAGCTACGGGTGCGCCTATCAAGGTTCCCGTTGGTGAAGAGGTTCTCGGACGTATCTTCAACGTAGTAGGTGAGACCATCGACGAGGGTGAAGAGCTCAAAGCGAACAACTACTGGAGTATTCACCGTGATCCCCCCTCTTTCGAGGATCAGAGTACGAAAACAGAAATTTTCGAAACAGGAATCAAGGTCGTCGATCTCCTCGCACCGTATGCGAAAGGCGGTAAAGTAGGTCTGTTCGGCGGTGCCGGAGTCGGTAAGACGGTCATAATTATGGAGCTTATCCACAACGTCGCGTTCAAGCACAGCGGTTATTCGGTTTTCGCCGGGGTAGGGGAGAGAACTCGTGAAGGAAACGACCTCTACAATGAGATGAAAGAGTCCAACGTTCTTGACAAAGTCGCACTCTGCTACGGACAGATGAGCGAGCCTCCGGGTGCACGTAACCGTATCGCACTTACCGGGCTCACTATGGCGGAGTATTTCCGTGACGAGATGGGCCTTGACGTTCTTATGTTTATAGACAACATCTTCCGATACGCTCAGGCTGGTTCCGAGATGTCGGCACTTCTTGGACGTATTCCTTCCGCAGTCGGTTATCAGCCTACACTGGCAAGAGAGATGGGTGTTCTTCAGGAGCGTATTACATCTACAAACAAAGGCTCGATCACTTCGGTTCAGGCTGTCTACGTTCCGGCGGACGACCTTACAGACCCGGCTCCTGCATCGGTTTTCGCACACCTCGACGCCACTACGGTCCTAAACCGTAAGATAGCCGAGAAGGGAATCTACCCGGCAGTCGATCCTCTCGACTCTACGAGCCGAATGCTCGATCCCGTTATTATCGGCGAAGAACACTACAATGTCGCTCGTGGTGTACAGAGCGTGCTTCAGAAGTACAAGGATCTTCAGGACATCATCGCAATCCTTGGTATGGATGAACTTAGCGAAGAGGACAAAAAGACTGTCGAGCGTGCACGTAAAATAGAGAGGTTCCTCTCTCAACCCTTCTTCGTCGCGGAGGTATTTACCGGAGCTCCCGGAAAATATGTTACCCTGGAAGAGACTATCGAGGGCTTCAAAGGACTGCTTGAGGGAACCTACGACGATCTTCCGGAGGCTGCATTCTATATGGTCGGAAGTATCGAAGAGGCGAAAGAGAAAGCTGAAAAACTCAAAGCCAAAGCATCTTGACGGGTTCTGCCTGTCAAGTGAGCTTGCTATCCTAAGTAAAGGATACATATGGATACAATGAAACTGGAAATAGTGACACCTACGGGTCCGATATTTTCAGGCGATGTAAAATCTGCAACCTTCCCCGGTGCGGAGGGTGAATTCGGAGTTCTTCCCGAGCACGCATCGCTTGTCTCTTTGCTGGATGCCGGTGTTATCGAGATTGAAAAGAGTGACGGCACTAAAGAGTCTATCGTAATCGACTCGGGGTATGTAAAGGTCGATGAAGAGAAGACGCTTGTAGTAGTCGAAGGTGCCGTACCGATCATCGGCGAAACCGAAAGTGAAATCGCCAAAGCTATCGCCGAGGCAAAAGAGCTTGTTGAAAAAGCGGGCAACTCCGACATCGCTATCGCCAATGTCGAAGCGAAAGTCGAAGCTGCCGCCAAGACCAGATTCTAAATTATGTTCGAGATTGTAGGCGGATATCTCGACCGCAGTAGCCCGATAACGATCTTCGTTTTGGGAGTGCTCTCCTTCTATCTGTTTATTACCGTATGGATTTTCGTCTATCGATACCTGGCTCTTGGCCGGTGGCTCTCGAGAGAGAGCGACTCGCTGGAGCAGATGCACATGGGGTCCGCCTCCGTATCACCGAAGTCGATTTTGAAAAGCTGCCTGAAAAAGAGCCTGACTCCCAATTCGAGACTTTTGCAGATGTGTGAATATGCGGCAACCAAAGAGGCTACCAAGGGGCTGACGACCCTCTCCCTTATTGCCAGTACATCCCCTTTTATCGGCCTTTTCGGTACCGTTATCTCCATTCTTGAAGCTTTTGCGGGGCTCGGGACACAAAAGAGTGCCACACTCAGCGTTGTGGCTCCTGCGATCAGTGAAGCTCTTGTCGCGACCGCTGCGGGTATTTTCGTCGCGATATTCGCATACAGCTTCCACCTGCTTCTAAAGAGAAAAGCATACGAACTTACTACAACCATATCGATGCAGGCCGATCTGCTCTTATCGGGCAAAAACGGAAAGTAGTCAAATGCAGTACGAGTGGGATGAGAATCCGGACCTGAATATCACTCCGCTGGTAGACATTATGCTTGTCTTAATGGCCATTTTGATGGTAACTGCCCCTACTATTATCTATCAGGAGAAGATAACACTGCCCAAAGGGAGCAAAACGCAGACGCTTCAAAAGGTCAAATCACTCGAGATCAGAATGGATAAAAAAGGGGTTATCTATTTTTTGAAAGATAGGTACAAAGCGATATCCTTTCCCGACAGCTTCCTGCTTAAAACGGAGAATATGGATAAAAATATTCCCGTTTATATACGCGCTGATAGGATGCTTAGATACAAAGATGTCATGTTTTTGCTAAAAACGGTAAAAGAGGCCGGCTTTTCGAAAGTCTCCCTGGTGACAGATGGGTAGCGACAAGAGACTCTTTTTCATCGGCGGCATAGCGGCCTCGCTCTTCTATCTCCTTCTCGTCTTTGTATTGATTTACTTTTTTAACGAATATAAACGCTCAAAAAGGTATGTTCCTGCAAAATCTGAGAGTATAGAGGTGTCGATACTGCAGCAATCTTCGAAAAAACCGAAACCGGAGCCGAAACCCGCCGTAAAGAGAGAGCAGAAACAGCAGGTAAAACTGCCGGCGGAAAAGAAGGTTTCCGCAACTGCTCCAAAGAGTGCAGCTCCGAAGCCCAAAGCCATCTCGTCTCTTTTTGAAGGGATAAAAGCGAGTGCCCCCGTTGAAAGCGGCAGTGCGGCACGACTTGCGAACGCTCCAAAGATAAAATATAAAGCGGCATCTTCACAGGAGCAGAAGGTCACCCGGAAGGCGAGTCAACTGATAAAAGATATAAATCTCAGCAAGCCCGAGATTGAGATCACATCCAAAAGTTCCGGTATCGGCGAAGTCAACGAGTATATGAGCAGACTTTACGATAAAATCTACAGATCTTGGCAGCCGGAAGCCGTTTATGCGGGAGAGCAGGCGAAAGTACGCTTGAGGATCGCTCCGGATGGAAGCTTCGAATACAGTTTACTATATCCTTCGGATAATCAAGGTTTCAATCAGAGCCTGATAGAATATCTCGATCGGCTAAAGAGAGAGAAGCTGCCTCCAAGAAAAGAGAGCGGTATATTGGATGTCGACGTAGAATTTAAAGCCAAGGAGTAGCAGTGCGCTATTTGATAATAGTTTTGACAGGGATGATGCTTATGGCATCGGATGCGACCTTGGAGATTGTGAAAAGTACAGACAATAGACCTTCCGTCGTTATACAGGATTCATCCGAATTTGGAGATATGCGCATAAGAGGAAAGTTTTTTCGTCTTGTCATAGGAGACTTGAAAGTTACTGCCCATTTCAAAGTTGACGATACATACAGAAGCTGCAGCTACGACTCCATGATAGATCCTCTGCTTAAAAAGAGTGACTATCTCTTCAGGTATCGTTT
Source organism: Hydrogenimonas sp. (assembly GCA_015490295.1). Lineage (GTDB taxonomy): Bacteria > Campylobacterota > Campylobacteria > Campylobacterales > Hydrogenimonadaceae > Hydrogenimonas. Next base: position 35,938 of record WFYC01000034.1, read on the forward strand.
CAGGGAGGGTGACGGACAGAGGCTCTATCTGGATGTAAGAGCTTACGACTTAAGATCGAAAAGTGCGGTATACGAGAGAAGTTATCGTGTGGCCAATCGGGGCAGATACCCCTTCTTGATACATCAGGCTGTAATCGACTTCAATGACTACCTCCAGATGCCTAGTGTCGATTGGATGAAGCGTTATGTAGTGTTTTCACAATATACAAAACCCAAACAGGCGGATATTGTCGTTGCCGACTACACGTTGACATACAGGAAAAAGATAATCAGCGGCGGTTTGAATATCTTCCCTAAATGGGCCGATCGCGACCAGAAAGGGATCTATTTCACCAAACTCGGGATTAGGCCGGTTCTCTATTATTTTAATATCTATACCGGTAAGCAGAGAAGAGTGATTTCGTCAGACGGTATGCTTGTCTGTTCGGATGTAAGCAGAGACGGGAAAAGACTGCTATTGACCATGGCTCCGGAAGGACAGCCCGATATCTATATGTACAATATAGAGAGCGGAATGAAAGAGCGGTTGACATTCTATTCAGGTATAGATGTTTCGGCACAGTATACCGGTTCAGAGAGGAAGATAATTTTCGTATCGGACAGGCTGGGATACCCCAATATTTTCATAAAAAGAGTTGGGGAAAGGGCTGTACAGCAGCTGGTCTATCACGGAAAGAACAACAATGCCTGCAGTGCACACGGAAAGTATGTCGTCTATACGAGCAGAGAGAGCGACAATGCGTTCAGTGCCAACACTTTCAACCTCTATCTTGTCTCCACCGAAAGCGACTATATCAGGAGACTCACTGCAAGCGGTGTCAACCAGTTTCCCAAATTCTCTCGTGATGGAGAGAGTGTCATGTATATCAAGCACTACGCGTCACAGAGTGCACTGGGAGTAATCAGGCTAAATTACAATGAAGGATTTCTTTTCCCTTTGAAAGGGCATAAAATACAATCGATCGACTGGTAGCCTCATAGTTCACCATCCGGTAAACGGATATGAACAGAGACAGCCTTGTCGGGGTCTTTAACGGTAAAGTAAGAAAAAGCGTGCTAAAATCCTCTAAATTCCGAAGGAGATGAATCGATGAAAAAGAGTCTTATACTTGCTGCGGCGGCTGCCGCACTGCTGATGAGCGGCTGTTCTCAGAAAAAGCCGGAAGTCGATATGACTAAGCAGGAGACGACAGAGAAGAGGGAACCTGCAGTGACTGAAGCCGACAGCGGTATCAGCACCGTTGTAGGGAGTGAAGAGAGCGGAGAGCTCACAACACTTCCGGAAAACAGCCGTATGGAAAAGATAAAAGAGCTTGAGGCGAGTGCAAAAAAGATCTACTTCGACTTCGACAAATACAATATCCGACCCGACCAGGAGCCTCGCGTTGATGAGGATGCACAGCTTTTCTCTTCGGACGCGGCGAAAGATCTTACTATCAAAATAGAGGGCAACTGCGATGAGTGGGGAACGGATGAGTACAATTACGCACTGGGGCTCAGACGTGCCAAAACCGTTCGGGACGCTTTTGCTATAAAAGGGATCGACGAAAGCCGCATGGTAATGGTCAGCTACGGCGAGAGCAACCCCGTATGTACGGAACATACAAAAGAGTGCTGGGCCAAAAACAGACGCGTAGAGTTTGAACTCCTCCCCTAAATGAGAAAACTTCCGTTATCTCTTCTACTGCTTCTGGGTGTCTCTTTTGCGGGCACACAGGAGCCTTCTGCATTCGGAGCCGGAAACCTCGACTCTCCCGAACCGTACGGGCTGAGCGAAGACGAGCGGCACATTCTTAAAAACAGGCGTGCCATAGAGGCGCTTCAAAAGGCGCTTTTGAAGCAGCAGCAGACGGTTCAGCAGAATCGTGAGCACATCGATGGCCTGCAGAGCATCATAGAAGGCTGGAACAGCAGAATAAGGGAATTCGAAAGATCTATCACGCAGATAGATGATTTGAACCGCTCCGTAGCTGATCTTCAGGCAAAGACTGAGATTCTTTCCAAAACCCAGAATGAAAACTTCGAGCAGATACGTACCGTTTTGCAGGAGCTGGGGACCCTTATCGACTCTATCAACGAAAAGTATGTCGACAAAGAGCGCTTCAATCGTCTCGAAAGTGCGTTTTTGGAGTTCAAAGAGGCATACGAATCTTTTGTGAAAAGAGCCGATCTCAGCAGCAAGTCGAACGCTGAAATATTCAAAGAGGCCAAAAAACTCTTTCGTAAAAAGAGCTATTCAGAGGCGAAGAGGTACTTCTCGTACCTGATCAAAAACCACTATAAACCGGCTACATCAAACTACTATCTCGGTGAGATCTCTTACTTGAGCGGACGTTACAAGGATGCTATAGCATACTATAAAAGGAGTGCTTCACTTTACGACAAGAGCAGTTTTATGCCCACTCTGCTTCTGCACACAGCCATATCTCTTCAGCGCATAGGAGACAAAGAACAGGCGAAGCAGTTTTACAACTCTTTGATAAGCCTCTATCCGAAAAGCAAAGCCGCTGCAGTTGCCAAAAAGAATCTCTCCAAACTTTGAGGTAGTACCCCTCTTCCTTAAGATTCCATGAAAGAACAGTATGATAGAATCTGCTACTTTTTAAAGGAGAACCGACAATTATGAAGATTGAAGACAATAATGTAGTCTCTTTCAACTACGAAGTTAAAGATGCTAAAACCGGAGAGGTTGTGGATTCCAATATGGGACAGGCGCCTCTCTCTTTCATTACCGGAAAGCAGCAGATTATTCCGGGGCTTGAAAACCAGATGAAGGGCATGCAAACCGGCGAGAGCGCGGAGATTCTCGTGAGTGCTGCCGAAGCGTACGGCGAATACAACCCCGAAGCTGTTCAAAACATGCCGCGCGAACAGTTCGCAGGAATCGAACTTCAAGAGGGTATGACTCTCTATGGACAGAGCGAAGACGGTGGTACCGTTCAGGTAACCGTCAAGAGTTTCGATGACAACGATGTAGTGATAGATTTCAACCATCCACTGGCAGGAAAGGATCTCCTTTTCAACGTCACGGTAGCGGAGGTTCGCGAACCGACGGTAAACGAGTCTCTCAGCGGACAGGTTGAACAGCCAGGCGCTGAAGGTTGCGGTTGCGGCACAGGATGTGGAAACCATTAATTTTATCGCGGAGTCGAAGCCTCTCAAGGAGGCTTTGAAGTCCGCCAACCTTCTAAAATCTCTTCAGTTCAATACCATCATTAGCGGGGAAGCCGGAACAGGCCGCCATACCCTTGCTGCCTATATGATGCCCGATGCCCCCCTCGTGCATGGAGACGACCCAGAACTATACACTCGCATTGAAAACAGTCCCCAGTTTATAATAGACAGACTGGAGAAAGCCGACTCTCTCAGCAGAATTTCACAAACAGTACAAAAACATGGAACGAAAGTGATAGCTATCGTAGAAGATACTTCGACTCTTGTCTCGATAGATTCGCTTTTCAGCGTAAGAATAGCCCTTCCGCCCCTGCAGCAGAGAATCGAAGACGTTCCACCGCTGGCGAAGAAGTTTGCCGATGAGGCCGGAATCATGTTCGCTCAAGGCGGTGATGAAGAACCTTTCGAGCCGGATCTACGAAATGTCGATCTTTCGGCAAACGCATTCTCTCTTAGAAGATCGGTATTTTTGCAATATTTTGCCGCCAGGATGGAGAAAGATGAGCTCATGCTTCTGAACGAAGCCTATCTACTCTCACGTATGGCGGAAGGTGAAGATATCTACAGAAGAGAGCTCTTTTTATATGAAGTCCCACTTATCAGAGCAGGTATCAAGGTGTTTAAAAGCCAACTAAAGATGTCAAATGCATTCGGACTCAACCGCAATACACTCAGAAAAAAAATTACAGAATGGAAGGAATATCTATGACAAAAACAGCTTTTCTTTATCCCGGACAGGGATCCCAGGCCGTCGGTATGGGGAAGTCGTTCGTAGAGCACTCTCAGGAAGCTGCCAGGATGCTCGAGGCCGCTTCGGAACGGTTGAAAACGGATATGGCCCATCTGCTCTTCGAGCCCAATGATCTCTTGGAGCAGACGAAATACACTCAGCCGGCAATACTCCTCGTTTCGATTATGGGATACAGACTCTTCGCGAAAGAGATTCCGCAAGCGCCGGCGTTCGCTCTTGGACATTCGCTGGGAGAGTTTTCGGCTCTATCTGCTGTAGGTGCCATAGATTGGCTCGATGCGGTCGAGCTTGTACACCTTCGAGGAAGCCTTATGCAAAAAGCGTGCGAAGGGATCGAAGCCGGAATGATGGTAGTGCTTGGAGTTGCGGATGAGGATGTCGAAGCGATATGCCACGACGCCCGACAGGATGGTAAAAAGGTGTGGCCGGCCAATTACAATGCGGAGGGTCAGATAGTCATTGCGGGAATTAAAAGTGATCTTCAGAGTCTGGAAGAGCCTCTGAAAGCCGCGAAAGCCCGCCGCGTTATGCTTCTGAATATGTCGGTAGCCAGCCACTGCCCACTTCTTGAGCCTGCGGTTGAACCGCTGGTAGAGGCTCTAAAAGGCGTGCTGTGTGACGAGTTTGCCGCACCGGTCATCTCCAATGTCACCGCAAAAGCCTACAATACCAAAACGGAAGCACTCGATCTGCTTGGACGCCAGCTGGTTTCGCCGGTTCTCTACAAGCAATCTATCCGTGACAATGACGACCTTGTAGACAGATATATAGAGTTCGGGCACGGAGGAGTTTTGAAGGGGCTTAACAGGCGCACAACCAAAAAACCGACACTCGTGGTAAGCGACTACGACTCTCTGTGTGCGGTTATCGAAACAGTGGCGCAGGAGCGCTGATGATTGTAGGAGTAATGGGTGCTATGCCCGAAGAGATCGAACCGATTCTCGATAAGCTCGATAATGTAAAACGTCACGAGGTGGCCGACAATATCTACTATACGGCTCTTTACGGCTCTTTGGACCTAGTGATTGCCTACAGCAAGATAGGCAAGGTCTTTTCGGCGCTTACAGCCGCTACCATGATAGAACGCTTCGGTGTAAGAAAGATGCTCTTTTCTGGAGTTGCCGGCGCCATCAACCCGGAACTTCGCATCGGAGACCTGATAGCCGCCACGAAGCTCTGCCAGCACGATCTTGAGATCACCGCATTCGGCCATCCGTACGGATATGTCCCGGAGGGAAAAGTTTTCGTAGAAGCCGATGCGAGGATGCTGGAGATAGCGGCCTCGGCCGCACATAAAACCGGCATAAAGCTAAAAAGGGGAGTAATAGCCACCGGAGACCAGTTCGTAGCCGATACCCGGAGAAAAGAGTGGATAGGCGAAACCTTCGGTGCCGATGCACTTGAGATGGAGGGTGCGTCGGTCGCGGTTGTCTGTGATGCGTGGGATGTACCGTTTTTCGTGTTGCGCGCCATAAGCGATGCGGCGGATATGGATGCGGGATTTGATTTCGACACTTTTTTAAAAAGCTCCGCAAAAAAGAGTGCGGATTTTCTCTTTGCAATCTTAGATGAACTCGATCAAGCTAAGTAAGAAGATACTGCGTGCCGCAGGCAGGGCCAACGCAACCTACGGGCTCATAGGCGAAGGAGACCGTGTTCTGGTGGGGTTGAGCGGGGGTAAAGACTCTCTAACTCTTGTCCATCTGCTCAAACATATGCAGCGACATGCACCTTTCGATTTCGAATTCAAAGCGGTGACGATCCGCTACGGAATGCCTGGCGAGAGTTACAATGCTCTTGCCGAGCATTGTAAAAGGTATGAAATACCGCATGAGGTATACGATACGAACATATTCGAAGTAGCGCAGGATACTATTCGTGAAAACAGCTCTTTTTGCAGCTACTTTTCGAGAATGCGCCGGGGAGCCCTCTATACGAAGGCGGAGGAGGGGAGCTACAACAAGGTCGCCTTGGGCCACCACCTCGATGATGCCGCCGAGAGCTTTTTCATGAATATGCTCTACAACGGTACGCTGCGATCTATGGCCCCCATCTACAAAAGCAGCCGCGGATTTCATGTAATCAGGCCGCTGCTTTGGGTAAGAGAGCGCCAGACACGTGCATTTGTGCAGGAGAATGGAATAGCCGCTATAGGGGACGAAGCGTGCCCGGCGATGCGGATGAAGGTGAAGATGCCCCATGCAAGAGAGAGCACCAAGCTGATGCTGGAAGAGTGGGAGGAGCGCTTTCCGGATCTGTTCAAACGCTTCAAGGCGGCATTCAGCCACCTGCAGCCCGATTCGTTCATGGACAAGAGGTATCTCGACATCTGACGTTACAGGTTGTACCGACTCGCTAAAAAATCGGAGGCCGCGATAGAGCGGCGGGCCTGCTGCCGAAGCAAACCCAGTGTTAACGAAGCCGTTCGGGCTTTGCCCGTGCGGTGTATAAGGAATAAAATGGAACAGACACAAAAACTCGCGGTCCTCATAGATGCCGACAACGCCCAGCCATCGATTATCGACGCCCTGCTTGCGGAGATAGCCAAATACGGCACCGCGAGTGTAAAGCGTATATACGGAGACTGGACTATGCCGCAGCTAAAGGGGTGGAAAGAGGTTCTGCTGACACACTCCATACAACCTATTCAGCAGTTTGGATACACCAGCGGCAAGAACGCCACGGACAGCGCGATGATAATAGATGCGATGGATCTGCTCTATACCGGTAACTTCGACGGTTTCTGCATCGTCAGCAGCGACAGTGACTTCACCAAACTTGCCGCACGGATCAGGGAGTCGGGGCTCACGGTCTACGGTTTCGGTGAGAAGAAGACTCCAACTCCTTTCGTATCGGCCTGCGACAAGTTTATATATACCGAAGTTCTGAGAGCCGAAGAGGCCGGTGAAGAGACGGCGGCACCCATAAAAAGGCTTACGGCGGCTGAACTCAAGCGCGACCGCAAACTGATACGCCTCCTGAAAGATGCCGCTGATGCGGCTAGCGACGAGAGCGGGTGGGCTCACCTCGGAGCCATGGGAAATATCATAGCGAAACAGTCGCCGGAGTTCGACCCCCGCAACTACGGATACAAAAAGCTCGGCGAACTTGTCAAAGCCACGGGACTCTTCGATATCGAGGAACAGGTTACGCATCGCGGTGCAAAAGCTATTTACGTAAGAAACAGAAAAAGAAGATAGAGGCTACAGCCCTTCGCACATAGTGAGCCAGAGCATCTCTACTTCGTCGTCTTCAAGATCGATTGTCGAGAGAGCCTCGAACGCCTCTCTTATCTTTTCTGTCCGAAACTTCGGTGCTATAACACAGTGAGGATGTGCGGGCAGAAAAGCCCTTATCAGTGAGCATCGATCGTCCAGCCCGCCGCCGCAGGCAAAGCAGTCGTCTGGCAGATGGAGCCGCCCTTCATGCCTCAATAGTTCCAGGTATGCCTCTACAGCGGCCCTTTTCGGGTTTTGAAGATGCCATATGGAGGCGTATCTCTCCAGCAGGTCGAAGTAAAAAGGGCCCGGCAAATCGATATCTTTGAGATGTCTGTAGAGAAGAGTGACAAGGTTCTGCCATACTCTCATGCGGTCAAGATCGGCAAGCCAGGGGTGTCCAAGGTGGGTTATGTTGCGAAGTTTGGGCATGAACTGGACAGAGTCGTTCTCTACCTCGAAGTCTATCTTGTAGCCGGTTGTCACAATGGGGTGGCGAGCGCCGTAGAAGCGGTATAGGATTCTGATTTTTTCTGTCGTCAGCAGAGATACCACGCAATCCTCGTTCTTCGCTTTCTTGACGTCCAGAATATATCCTTGCACGTTGAAATCCCGTCCTTCAGGTAGTTGTAACCACTTTTTTTGTAAAATCGCTTAATTTTGGAATATTGTACCAAACAGAACTGCGATAGAAAAGGGTTTGGAATGGATTTATTGACAGGTTTTAAAGATAACTGCGGATTCGGCCTGGTTGCCAATATAGATAACCGGCCCAGCCACGCACTGCTGGAAGATGCGATTCATGCACTCGAGAGAATGATGCATCGCGGTGCGATCGCCGCGGACGGCAAGAGCGGGGACGGAAGCGGCCTGCTTCTTTCGATGCCGCGGAAGTTTATGGCGAAGATAGCCAAAAAAGAGGAGGTCGCCCTTCCAAAACAGTACGCGATCGCCCAGATATTCTACAAAAAGAGCGAGCATCTGAAGCTCTTTGAAGAGTACTGCACAAGGAACGATCTACGGGTACTCTTTATGCGTGAAGTCCCTGTTAATACCGACGCTCTCGGCGAGCAGGCGCTGCAGACGCTTCCTTCTATGATGCAGGTTTTCGTCACTCCGAACTCTTTGATGGCCACTAAGCGTTTCGAAGCGCTTATCTATCTTACACGCAGAGAGGTGGAAAACTCTCTGAAAGATGATCCCGATTTCTATATTCCAAGCTTTTCCGACCGTGTAATCAGCTACAAAGGGCTGGTTATGCCGACCCATATAAAAGAGTTCTACCCCGATCTGAACGACCCCGATTTCGAGATAAGCTTTTCGCTTTTTCACCAGCGCTTTTCCACCAACACGCTGCCCCAGTGGAGGCTGGCCCAGCCGTTCAGGATGATAGCCCACAACGGTGAGATTAATTCCGTGGAGGCCAACAGGTTCAACGTCATCGCCAAATGCGAATCGATACGTTCGGAAGTATTCAGCGACGAAGAGATGAAGAGGCTCCTTCCGCTTCTTCAGGAGGGTTCCAGCGACAGCGCCAGCCTCGACAACTTCTTCGAATTTCTGCGTATAAACGGAATGGATATATTCAAGGCCGTAAGGGCGGTCATTCCTGCACCATGGCAGAACGCTCCGCATATGGACGCCAACTTGAGAGCTTTCTACGAGTATATGAGTACATGTTTCGAAGCGTGGGACGGGCCTGCGGCGGTAAGCTATACCGACGGCCGATATATAGGATGTGTACTCGACAGAAACGGGCTGAGGCCGGCAAAATATATCGTTACGAAGGATCGACGTCTGATAATCTCGAGCGAATATGGCGTAATTGACCTTGAAGACGACAACGTCATAGAGAGGGGAAGGCTGCAGTCTGGAGAGATGATCGGGCTCGATCTCAAATACGGGACGATCCTTAAAAACGATCAGATCAACGAGTATCTCAAAAACGCCAACCCGTATGCCGAGTGGCTAAACGATCAGATGGTCTATCTCCAGGAGTATGTCGAGAAACCTTTCGACAACCTTGAAAGATACAACCTCGACCAGATGATAGAGAAGCAGCGCTATTTCAATATCACTCAGGAGGTTATAGATCAGATCATCGAGCCTATGGTGAAAGACGGCAAAGAGCCGACCGGCTCGATGGGTGACGATACACCGATGGCTGCGTTTTCGAACGTCCAGAGAAACTTTACCGACTTTTTCAAACAGAAGTTCGCACAGGTTACAAACCCTCCGATCGACCCGATAAGAGAGAAGGTCGTCATGAGTATAAATACGGGGTTCGGTGAGATACACAATATTCTCGACGAAGATCCGGACCACGCACAGCGGCTTAAAACCACATCCCCGATCCTCACTTTCGAAAAGTTCGAGGTTCTCAGAAGTTTCGGCGATGACAACCACCCCCGCTTCAAACCCTACTATAAAAACCGTACATACTCCACGGTTTACGAGGAGAATCTCAAAGGGAGTCTCGAAGATCTGGTCTACGACATCATAGAAGATGTAAAAAAAGATGGTGTAAGGATCGTTATACTCGACGATAGAGGAGTCGATGAGAGTCACAAGACCATTCCGATGGTGATGGCGGTAGGGCGCCTCAACTACGCTCTTTTGGATGAAGGGGTGAGGCATCTTGTAAGCATCGTAACCGTTACCGGCGAAGTCATAGACTCCCACTCTACCGCATGTCTGCTCGCATATGGAGCTTCGGCGGTCTATCCATATATGCTTTATGCCACCGTATACAGACTGCTCTCGAAAAAGTCTCTGACAGATTACGAGATGAGAAACGAATTCAAAAAGGTCCATGGTGCTCTAGGTGCCGGAATTTTGAAGATCATGTCGAAAATGGGAATCTCGACCGTGGCTTCATACCGCAACTCTGCACTTTTCGATGTTTTGGGGCTCTCTACGGAGATTGTGGAAGACTGCTTCAGAAACTCTCACGCACTCGTACCGGGACTCGGCTACAGCGATATCGAAGAGAGGATCGAGAAGTATCATAAAGATGCTTTCGAGCACGAGCATCTGCGCAAACTATTCCCGCTAAACATCGGCGGTTTCTACAAATATGTGGACAGAGGGGAGTACCACGACTTCGCGCCCAATACCATGAAGGCGATACGCCAGGCATCCATAACGGGGCGCCGTGAAGATTTCATGGAGCTCAAAAATATTGTCGAAAAGCGTGGCAAGAAGATGATTCGCGACTTCTTCGAGCTCAAAAGCGACCGCAAACCGATACCTGTAGAGAAGGTGGAGCCTGTAGAGTCGATATTCAAGCGGTTCGCGAGTGCGGCGATGAGTCTTGGCTCCATATCTCCCGAAGCGCACGAAAGCATAGCGGAAGCGATGAACCGCATAGGCGCCCAGTCCAACAGCGGCGAGGGGGGTGAAGACGCTTCGAGGTTCGGAACCATCAAAAACTCAAAAATAAAGCAGATCGCGTCGGGTCGTTTTGGTGTGACCCCGGCCTATCTGCGCAGTGCCGAGGAGATTCAGATAAAGGTTGCGCAGGGAGCCAAACCCGGAGAGGGGGGACAGCTTCCGGGCCATAAGGTGACGGCTCTTATCGCGCGGCTTCGCCACACAATGCCGGGTGTTACCCTCATTTCTCCGCCGCCGCATCACGACATATACTCCATCGAGGATCTGGCCCAACTCATTTTCGACCTCAAACAGGTCAATCCGGATGCCGTTATCACGGTAAAGCTGGTATCTACTGCCGGGGTCGGAACGATTGCCGCCGGTGTCGCCAAAGCGTATGCGGACAAGATAATAATATCCGGCGGAGACGGCGGAACGGGAGCCGCCGCGCTGGGTTCCATCAAGTTCGCCGGAAATCCGTGGGAGCTTGGACTTTCAGAAGCGCACAACGCACTAAAGGCCAACCACCTCAGGCAGAATGTGCACCTTCAGACGGACGGAGGGCTCAAGACCGGTCTGGATATAGTGAAAGCGGCGCTTCTGGGCGCGGAGAGTTACGCATTCGGTACCGGTGCACTGGCGATGGTGGGCTGTAAGATGCTGCGAATCTGCCACCTTAACCGCTGCAGCGTAGGTATCGCGACACAAGAACCGGTACTTAGAGAGCACTATGAGGGTAACGTAGAGAGGCTCGTGAACTACTTTACGCTTCTGGCCGAGGATGTACGTGAGATAATGGCCTCTTTGGGGTACGAGAGGTTGGAAGATATAATCGGAAGGAGCGATCTGCTTCAGGTGATCGACGACGACTTTGCCGCCAAGTTCGACTTCAGCTCCATACTGATGCGTCTTGACGGGCCGGATACCTGCCAGGTAGAGTCCAATGAGCCGTTTGATAAAAACGAATTTGAAAATGATCTTCTCAAAGAGATATCGCCGGCGATTCAGAATCCTAAAAACAGGGTCGTCGTAAAGCGTGAAATATGCAATCTCAACAGAAGTTTCGGTGCGAGAATAAGTGGAGAGATAGCTAAATATTACGGTGATGCAGGACTTCCTGAAGATACAATCGACATTCGCCTCAAAGGGATAACGGGACAGTCGCTTGGAGCATTCCTGATCGAAGGTGTGAGCCTGCGTGTGGATGGCGTAGCCAACGACTATGTCGGTAAAGGTATGAACGGAGGAAAGATCATAGTCTCTCCGAGGACACAGGGCATGCAGTTCTCCGCCGCCGGAAACACATGCCTCTACGGCGCTACCGGCGGCAAACTGTTCGTCGCGGGAAGCGTTGGTGAGAGATTCGCCGTAAGGAACTCCGGTGCGCTTGCGGTCGTGGAGGGAACCGGAGATCACGCCTGCGAATATATGACCGGCGGAGTCGTCGTGATACTCGGCAGCACCGGTGTCAACTTCGGTGCGGGCATGACCGGGGGACTGGCATTCGTATACGATACCGAACACACTTTCGTAGAGAACATAAACCAGGAGCTGGTAGAGGCGCACAGGATAGATACCGACGATACCGACGAGGCGCGCCACTATCTGAAGAAGCTTCTCAAGGAGTACTACAACGAAACGGGAAGTGAAAAGGCCAGGAAGATACTCGATAGTTTCCGAATGGAGATACGCAACTTCTGGATGGTCAGACCCAAAGAGTTGCGGAAAGTACCGTTGAATCTGGATGAGGGAGAGTAAGATGCAGAATTTTATTTTTGTCGAGAGAATCGACCCGAAAAAACGCAACGTCGTAGAGCGCATAAAGGATTTTCGGGAGATTTATGAGATATACAACCCAAGTGAAGCATCTTCTCAGTCGGAGCGCTGCATACAGTGCGGTGATCCATACTGTCTAAACAAGTGCCCTCTGCACAACTTCATTCCACACTGGTTGAAAGCGGTGGCGGACAAAGATCTGGAGCTGGCGTTCAACCTTTCGAACGAGCCCTCTCCGTTTCCGGAGATAATGGGGCGCATATGTCCACACGACAGGCTTTGCGAAGGTGACTGTACACTAAATGACGGATATGGCGCCGTCACTATAGGCCCTATCGAAACGTTTATAAGCGAAACAGGTTTTAAAGCGGGTCTGACTCCGAAGTTCGCCGAAGAGAAGGTAGGTAAAAAGGTGGCTGTCATAGGCTCCGGTCCGGCCGGTCTCTCTGCGGCCACCTTCCTGCTTCGTGCCGGAATCGATGTGGAGATCTTCGAGCGTGCGGATCGACCGGGCGGTCTTTTGACATACGGAATCCCCGGATTCAAACTCGACAAAAGCGTACTTTTCAGGCGTGTCAAGTGGATGGAAGAGGCTGGTTTGAAGATCCACTACAACGTAGAGGTCGGAAAAGATATGCCTTTTGACAGGCTTACAGAGAATTTCGATGCCGTTTTCATCGGCATAGGGGCCACAAAACAGCGGAAAGCGGGCATACCGAACGACAATGCCGAAGGGTGTATGCTTGCTATGGATCTTCTGGTGAACATCCAGAAGAAGAATTTCGGCGATCCCTATGACAAACGCGTGGAGGTCAAAGATAAAAGAGTGGTAGTCATCGGCGGAGGAGATACTGCGATGGACTGTGTACGCACCTCACTTCGTGAAGGAGCCAGAAGCGTACAGTGTCTATATAGGCGGGATGCAAGAAACATGCCCGGATCGCGAAAAGAGTACAATAATGCCAAAGAGGAGGGTGTGGAGTTCATATTCAACGCCTCTCCGAAGCAGGTCATCGTCAACGACGAGGGCCGCGTCGTAGGTATAGAGATGCTAAAAACAGCTCTCGGCGAGCCTGACGAGAGCGGTAGACAGAGACTGAAAGAGATAGAGGGAAGCGAATTCAGGGTCGATGCGGATGTCATAATATTCGCTCTGGGTTTTTCACCTGTTCCGTACGAGTTCCTTTCGGCGAACGGAATAGAGACCAACGAGTGGGGCGGCATCGTCATAGACGAAAACTTCGAAACGACAACCAAAGGGGTCTATGCCGGAGGCGACTGCCAAAGAGGTGCCGACCTTGTCGTAACGGCTGTATATGACGGGCGCGAGGCGGCGAAAGCGATCATAAAGAGACTTCTGGATTAGCGTTGACACCTTTTGTCGAGGCGGCAGCGAAGGCCGCCGAAGAGATTTCAGGCCGCTTGCTTGAAGGGTGGCGGCCGCAATATGCGAGACATTTCGACATAGGGGCTGGAGGCGACCGGACTGCCGGTATAGACCGGATGGCCGAGTCGATCTATGTCGAAGCTCTCGGCTCTTTCGGTACCATCGATTCGGAAGAGTCTGGTATAATCGGTTCAGGAGATGCCAAAATTGTGCTCGATCCTATCGACGGAAGCGACAACGCTCTATCCGGCCTGCCATATTTCGGGTCCTCCATAGCTCTCGAGCGTAACGGCAGGGTTGAAGAGGCTGTCATCGTGAACCTCGCCAACGGCGATCTCTTTTACAGGAGCGGCGGGCAGTTGATGACGGGAAAGATATCGGGTGGTGAGTTCACTCCCGTCACGATACGTGAAGATTCGACTGTCGGGGTTTTTGAAAAGGCGTATGCATATTCCGCTCTTGCCGAGCGTCTGCATGAGCGAAAGATGAAGTTCCGCTCTCCGGGAGCGGTCGCTCTCTCGCTCGCCTATGCCCACTATGTCGAATTCGTTATCTTCGCAGGTCCGAGGCGCCGCTACGATTTCGCCGCTGCGCTTTGGATGTGTGAAGAGCTTAATATCATAGAGACAGAGAGCCTGCTGATAGTTGCAAAAGATAGAGAGAAAGCCGAGCTTTTGCATCGTCTGACACTGCAAGATTAAGGATAGAGAATGAATTTCGGAAACATTTTCAAGAGTATTCGCAAAGAGCACCCGAAACCGGCAGAGGCGCCGGCCCACTGGATAAAGTGTCCCAAGTGCAACGCGCTGATGTACTACAAAGAGATTGAAGCGAATCATCATGTCTGCCCGAAGTGCGGATACCATATGCGGCTCTCTGCGGACCAGCGTATAAAACTACTGGCTGACGAGGGGAGCTTCACGGAACATGACAGCGGACTCGAACCGGTAGATCCCCTTAAGTTCGTAGACAAGAAGAGTTACAAAAAGAGGCTCGAAGAGGCAAAAAAGAAGACGGGCCGTACATCATCCGTAGTGAGCGGTTCGTGCACTATCGATTCGGAACCGGTCGAGCTCGTAGTATTCGATTTTGCCTTTATGGGGGGAAGTCTCGGTTCGGTAGAGGGTGAGAAGATTGTCAGGGCGGTGAACAGGGCACTCGAAAAGCGGTGCGGAGTCGTCATAGTCAGTGCCAGTGGCGGCGCGCGTATGCAGGAGAGTACCTACTCTCTTATGCAGATGGCCAAAACCAGTGCGGCCCTGGCAAAGCTCGATGAGGCTGGACTCCCTTTTATATCGATTCTGACTGACCCTACGATGGGGGGAGTGAGCGCCTCTTTCGCGATGCTCGGAGATATAATAGTGGCCGAACCGGATGCTCTGATAGGCTTTGCGGGACAGCGCGTGATCAAGCAGACGATAGGCGCAGACCTGCCGGAGGGCTTTCAGCGATCCGAGTTTCTGCTCGAACATGGACTTATAGACAAGGTGGTTCCCAGGCGCAAGCTCAAAGAGAGTGTCGCTATATTGCTCAAGCTCTTCAACAATAAAGGGAGAGAGTGAAGCTCTACGCTCTTCTGGATGAAGAGTCCATGATCCGCTACGGGTGGAGTCTGGAGCGTTTCGTGCGTCGCGCATCCGCGCTCGGTGCCGAGATAATTCAGTACAGAAACAAGAGCGGCGACATGGAGCTTGCGGCAAGCAGGCTCGAAGAGCTCGTTTCGAGGTTTTCAGGAAGAGTAATGGTCAACGACTATGTCGAGCTCGCCCGTATGTGCGGCGGTGTGCATGTGGGTCAGGAGGATCTGTCGTGCTATGGAGAGACCCCTCGGGAGGCGGTAGAGAAGATCCGTACAATGCTTGGCGATAGCGGATGGATAGGGGTTTCTACCCATAACGAGACGGAGATATCGGAGGCCAACACCCTCGAAATTGACTACATAGGGCTCGGTGCCTGCAGGAGTACCGGTACAAAGAGCGATGCGAACGTTTTGGGAATAGAGAGGGTCTCCGCCCTGGCTTCGCTATCTACACATCCTGTAGCTGCCATAGGCGGTGTCAGACTCGACGATGCGATTCCGAATATAACTTATCATGTAATCGGAAGCGGACTCTATGAAGATTAACGTGGCGGCCATCGCGAAGCCGGAGAGAGACGCCTACGCTCAAATATGCGATCGTTTCGCGAAGATGTCCGGCAGGTACGCTTCCGTAGTCTCAAACGATATTTTCAGTTCGAAAGTAACCCGTGCCCAGGAGAGCGG
The DNA here is from genome assembly GCA_015490295.1 of Hydrogenimonas sp. Classification (GTDB taxonomy): domain Bacteria; phylum Campylobacterota; class Campylobacteria; order Campylobacterales; family Hydrogenimonadaceae; genus Hydrogenimonas. Next base: position 51,879 of record WFYC01000034.1, read on the forward strand.
CGCCCTACAGGCGAAAAAACTCTACTCCCAGCTTTTTGAACCGTGGATGAGAGGGTACAAGATAGCTCTAGATCCAGCCGGCAGGAGGGTCGATACGGAAAAGTTCTGCCGCCTTCTTGAAGATAGGAGTGAAGTCACCTTTTTTTTGGGGGGAGCCTATGGCCACGGAAGCGATTTCCTGAAGCGCTGCGACGAGGTGATCTCTCTCTCCGAACTGACTATGAGCCACAAGGTTGCGAAAGTGGTCCTGTTCGAACAGATATACCGTGCACTTACGATTTTACACAAACATCCTTATCATAAATAGATAGATGTCGATATTTGCAGGAATATGAATAATATTGAGATTACTCTGATTTTGTAATTTAAGGGTATTTCGATAGAATTCAATAATTTTTATGTAAGGAGCAGGTATTGAGAGACAACGATATCGAGTATTTTAAACAGATGCTTGAAACAAGACGCGAGCAGATATTGAAAAATATCATGGGAAGCTCGAAAGAGCTTGATGAACTGCACCAGAATCATGAAGTGATGGATGAAGGAGATTTTGCATCCGTCTCTACGGACAATATGATCAATGAAGAGATTCTGTCGTCTCAGCAAAGAGAGTTGAATGAGATCGACGAAGCGCTCGCCAAAATAAGAGACGGATCATACGGAATCTGTGAAATGTGCGAGGAGCCGATAGGTATGCAGCGTCTCAAAGTCAAACCTTTCGCGAAATATTGTATTACCTGCAGGCAGATCGCCGAAAAGAGCCCAGCATAATCAGGAGGGTTTCCAATGCATTTTAAACGTTACACTCTGGCTTCGATACTACTGATCGCCGCTACAGGCGGTTATGTCTACTATATGATCACAAAAGACACCTATACGATCGAACTGCTGGGTGTCAACGTAACTCTTCCTATTGCCGTCTGGATTGTGGTGCCTATGGTTGCTCTATACCTGGCGTCGCTTTTTCATATGCTCTATTACGGCTTCAAAGGGTATTTGCAAAAACGACGAATCGAGCGGGATATCGCAAAACTTTCCGATGCTCTTTACTGGGATATCCTTAAATCTCCAAGGCAGCACGCCTATGACGACAAAGAGATAAGAAAAATCGGCGTTGTTCTAGATCAGGGGTTCGACGATCTTACCGGTGTCGACAAGAGCAAGTGCGATGAACGGGTGAAGGATGCCCTGGAGATGGTCGAGGCGATAGGTCGGGGTGAATCTGTCGATATGAAAAAGGTCTCTCTGGATAAAACGAACCCCTATGTCGTGAAGAACTGGCTAAACTTTCTCGATTCCGAGCCGGAGCGCGCCGAAGAGATTCTGCGAAAGGCTGAAGCGTACGACGAGTCGGTTGTTCATGCCGCTATGAAGAGATTTGTAGAAAACGCTTCCCAGCAGCAGATCGAGAAGTACAAAGAGAAGGTCGATATAGATATAGTGATCCACCTTCTTGACTCCATGCAGAGTGGAGGCGATGAGAAGCCGCGAATAGCTCTCGACTTCATAGATAGTCTGCTCGAATCGCTTAAGCCGTCGGAAAAGGATTACCTGCAGATTGCGCAAAGACTCTCCAAGCTCTATACACCCGATGAGGTTCTGAGATTTTTTGAAAAGGTTGTCGCTCGTGACGATAAGGCGTTCAAAGCGTATATTTTTGTTCTGATCGAATTTGAGATGCTCGATAAAGCCAATGAACTGCTTCAGGATACCGCACGCGGGGAGTACCTCGATTTCAAAGCCTTCCTCGATCTTAGAAAAGCGGGCAAGCACTACCCTATGAATCTACTTCTGCCGAGGTGCTGATATACGGATGAAGAGCGGAATTTTAGATTTCTCCTCACCCCTTTTCGTACTGGCCCCTCTTGCGGGTCTGACCGATCTTCCTTTTAGAAGTGTGGTAAAAAAGTTCGGTGCAGATCTTACCGTCAGTGAAATGATAAGCTCCAACGCACTTGTCCACAAGAGCAAAAAGAGTATGAAGATGCTCGAAAAGAGTCCGTTGGAGAATCCTTACTCGGTTCAGATAGCCGGTGCCGACGAAGATATCGTAAGAAGAGCCGTCGAGATTTTGAACGGGGTGGAGGGCATAGATATAATAGATCTCAACTGCGGCTGCCCCGTGCCCAAAATCGTATCTCACGGTTCGGGAAGCTCACTGCTAAAAGATCTCGAAAAGATGGGCCGCATAATAGGGACCATAAAGAGCAGTTCCGATAAACCGATGACAAGCGTCAAGATACGCATAGGCTTTAATGAAAAGAGGCCTGTGGAGATAGCGAAAGTGTGCGAAGCGAACGGCGCCGATTTCATCGCGGTACACGGCCGTACTAGGGCCGGAAAGTTCAAGAGCGAAGTCGACTACGACGCGATCAGAAAGATAAAAGAGTCTGTATCGATTCCGGTTATCGCCAACGGAGACATAACGAGCTACGAGAAAGCGAAACAGGTACTGGAGTTTACGGGTGCGGACGGCGTGATGATAGGGCGCGGTGCAGTTGGAAATCCATGGATATTCTACCAGCTTAGGCACGGAGCGGACGAGATAGACCCCACCCTGAAGAGGAGCATCATTCTCGAACATTTCGATCAGATGATAACTTTTTATGGCGACTACGGCGCCACACTTTTCAGAAAACACCTTCATACATACTCAAAAGCCGGTTACGCGGGTGCATCGGCTTTCAGAGACAGAGTCAACCGCACCTCCGACCCGATGCTGATGAGAGAGATTATAGAGAGCTTTTTCGATCCTTCGAATCTGCTTGCGGCAAAAGCATCCTAAGCGTGGTTATCCTTGCTGGCGTTGGCTTTGAAAGCTTCGTAGGCGTCGGGGTGGTTCTCTTTTAGAAAGTGGTCGAGCTGCTTTTTATTGGCTTCGAAAAGCGAGGTGAAGCTCTCCGGATCATCCACTCTCTCTTCCGAAAAGGTATCGAGCAGAAGATTGCTGCTTCCTACGACCATCAGGTACTGCTTTTCGTTGAACTCCAGCAGTAGAAGCCTGTTTTGTTGATCCAGCGCCTTTTGGTACCGGATAACCGCACCCTCTGGAGCGATCTTCGGACCGACACCTTTGGGCATGAGCCAGCCTCCGCTTCCGACACCCGATTTTTTACGTTTTACCAGCCAAAGGATCAGGAGCAGAAGAACCATGATGCCGAGTACACTCCAGTAGCGCCAGCTCGGCAGAGTCTCTTCTGTTTTAACTCCTGCAAGCGGCTTATTCTCTCTACGCAGTTCAGAGGAGAAGGCCGAAGTTTTTGAAGCGGCTGCCGGCAGAATTCTTAGGCGCAGGCCGAAACCGTCTATGGTTTTGGAGGCTTCGACATTTATGGCCTTTTTTGCAGGCACTATCTTGATGAGTGCGGAATTTTCCGCCGATCCCGTAACGGCTATCGATTCGACTATTTCGTTTTGGAGCTCTTTTGCGAAGGGCTTGAGAATCTGGACATTGGAGAGTCTGATATTGATACTGCCATCACCCGCCTTGCTCTTTTTTATTGAACCGTCGAAGGGTGCATCGAAGGAGAGCATCAGGTCTACCCGGTTGTCTCTTTCGTAGATATTCCGGTTTAAAAGGGTGGCTGCAAAGAGTACCGGAGCGAGCAGGAAAAGTGCGAAAACGGCTCTCATTCAGCGGTTACCTCTCTTTCGACAGATAGTATAGTACTGCGTCGGCGTCGAGTATCTCGTTTATGCGGATAGCAAGATTTTGCTCGTATACCATTACTTCGCCGCGTCCGATGATGCGGCCGTTTACATACGTCTCCACACTCTCTCCGGCAGGTTTTTGCAGATCTATTACGGATCCGACTCCAAGATGGAGTATCTCGTCGAGTGTCAACTCCGTTTCACCCAAAAAAGATGTTATCTTCACTTCGATGTCCAAAAGACGGTCGAAATCGAAAGGTTCAATCTCTTTTTTTTCTCTATTTTCACTGCTCTGAGGCATCTATTCCCTTTATCTGCAAGGCTATGCATCGGTTTTCGGTTTTAAACAGAAGAGTTTCACATCCACTCTGAAGGGGGCCGATACCGGCGAACTCCGGTGTGGCGATGGTGCACGGTATACTGCGGTCGCTTGCAAGCATTTTAGCATGACCCACGATAAAATTGGCGAGTTCGGATGCAAGATCTTCAAGAGTCTCTTCATCCGGATCATTTTCGAAAAGCAAGAGAGCGGAGACTTTTTTGAGAGTCGGTTTTTGCAGCCATAGTGTAGCTACCCTGTGGCCCTCTTTATCGCATGAAAACGGTATTTCGGCCCTATACCCGCTACGGGTGGGACGACTTTTGCACGGTACAAGTTTCATTCCGAAGTGCTGTTCGAACACTTCACTCATCGAAGTCTGCAACAGATTGGTCACTCTCCACCCTCCATTACGGTATAAGCTGCTCTCTATGCGCTTTCGGCATCCCGGTACTTGAATTTTGCTTGATTATAGGATAAAAATTTTAAATTATGCATTAATGGTATATCGGCTATTTATGGATAATGCTGTATAATTGCAGGTTTTTCGCCCCGTGCCGGACGAAAATAACAGGATGGAATCGATGGAAATTCAACTGCTGCTTACCGGTATGGCGATAGGTATGCTTTCGGGCTTTTTCGGTATCGGAGGCGGTACTATACTCGTCCCTCTGTTGATGATGATGGGCTACGATATAAAAAGCGCCGTCGGAATATCGGTAATGCAGATGGTATTCAGCTCGTTTTACGGTTCATGGATAAATCATAAAAAGGGCTTTTTGAACCTCAAAGAGGGTGCTGTAACTGGTATCGGCGGTTTCGTAGGGGCTCTGGGGAGCGGCTGGCTGGTTTCGGCAGTTCCGGAGATCGTGCTCGAGACCATGTTTCTTGCCGTGATAGGATTCGCACTATACCGCTTTTTCAGAGCTCCCGAATATTCTGAACAAGAGAGCGGGCACGACCTATCCCCGTTCGTACTTGCGGGAGCGGGAGCGGTGATCGGCCTCTTTTCCATCTCTATGGGAATCGGCGGTTCGATACTTCTGACTCCGATTCTGGTGGGCTTGCTGCACTACCCGCTGAAAAAGGCGGTATCGGCCGGACTCTTTTTCGTCGTATTCTCTTCCGTATCCGGCTTCATAAGTCTCTCTTTGGCGGGACATATAGACTATCTACACGGATTTTTGGTCGGGGCAGCCTCTTTGATCGGCGTATATGCGGGAATCCATCTTGCGGCGATTACGGTCCATAGAAAGTATAAAAAGGCACTTATCGTGCTATATATCATCATTCTCGGAATGATGCTGAAGAAAGTTATAGGAGTCTGAATTTTTGGAAACTATCAAAATTTTCGGTGCACGAGAAAACAATCTCAAATCGGTCAACCTGGAGATACCGAAAAACAAGCTTATCGTATTGACAGGACTGAGCGGAAGCGGAAAGAGCACATTGGCGTTCGATACGCTCTATGCGGAGGGGCAGCGGCGATATATAGAGTCTCTCTCATCCTACGCGAGGCAGTTTCTCGACCGTGTGGGCAAACCGGATGTGGACAAGATAGAGGGGCTCACCCCCGCAATCGCGATAGATCAGAAGACCACTTCCAAAAACCCGCGCTCGACAGTGGGAACCATAACCGAGATATACGACTATCTGCGGCTCCTTTTCGCCAGGGTCGGCAGGCAGTACTGTCACCTCTGCGGCCGCCCGGTTTCGCAGATGAGCGCAAGCGACATAATAGAGCAGGTGCAGAAGCTGCCCGAAGGCGCGAAGCTGGTAATCATGGCCCCCCTGGTGCGGGAGAAGAAGGGGAGCTTCACCGATCTGCTGGAGTCGCTGCGCCACAAAGGGTATGTGCGTGCGCATATAGACGGCGTAACTGTGCGGCTGGACGAGGATATAGAGCTCTCAAAGACAAAAAAACATACGATCAAAGCGGTCATAGACCGAGTCGCGGTAAAAGAGGGGAGCCGCGAGCGGATAGCGCAGGATATCGAAAAGGCGCTTGCCGAGAGTTACGGAGAGGTCGAGGTGGAGGTGCTCAACCACGAAGAGATGAATATTCAGCCGCTTATACACTACAGTGAACACTTGGCCTGTTTCCACTGCAAGGTGAGTTTCGATCCGCTGGAGCCGCTGAGCTTTTCGTTCAACTCTCCAAAAGGGGCATGTCCCACCTGCGACGGTCTGGGAATGCGCTATACGCTAGACCTGAGCCGTGTCATAGACCCGCACCTGAGCATTTCTCAGGGGGCTATCAAAACCATGTACGGCTTCAACAGGGGCTACTACTTCGGATTTCTGAAAGCTTTTTGCGAAAATTCGGGCATAGATATAGAGAAACCGTACGAGGAGCTCGAGTCCTTTCAGCAGAAGCAGATCCTCTACGGAACTCCCGACAAGATAAAGTTTACATGGAAAAGGCACCGCCTGGAGCGTGTCTGGCCCGGTGTCGTGAAGATCTCTTACGATATGCTCAAAGATGAGAAGGAGTTCGGAGAGTATATGACCGAAAAGGTGTGCGACACCTGCGGAGGCCACAGGCTGAAGCCCGAATCTCTTGCCGTGAAGGTTGGAGGCAAAACGATCGCCGAGATTATCGATATGCCGATAGAGGAGTGCTACTCCTTTTTCCATGACGAGAGCAATTTCGAAGCTCTGACGAAACAGCAAAAGACGATTGCCGCACCGATTTTGAAAGAGATTCAGGAGAGGCTCTTTTTCCTCTACGATGTCGGTTTGGGGTATCTGACGCTCGGCAGGGACGCCAGAACCATAAGCGGGGGAGAGGCGCAGCGTATTCGTATCGCAAGCCAGATAGGGAGCGGCCTGACGGGAGTGATGTATGTTCTGGACGAGCCGAGCATCGGCCTGCACGAGCGCGATACCCAAAAGCTTATCCGCACCCTGAAGTCTCTGCAGCAAAAAGGCAACAGTGTCATAGTCGTCGAACACGACAAAGAGACGATAGAGGCGGCCGATTTCATCGTCGATATAGGCCCGGGTGCGGGACGATTCGGCGGTGAGGTCGTCTTTGCCGGAACTCTTGAGGATCTGAAAAAATCTGATACGTTGACGGCCGACTACCTGACCGGGCGGAAAAAGATCGAATATTTTCATGGACGGCCCCAAAGCGAATGGCTCGAGATAAAAAATGTCAACATAAATAACATACGGGGACTGAACGCGAAAATACCTCTTCGAAACTTCGTCTGTATCACCGGAGTCAGCGGCAGCGGAAAGAGTTCGCTTATTCTGCAGACACTGCTGCCTACCGCAAAAGAGATGCTGAACCGCGCGAAAAAGGTGCACAAGGTCGACGGTGTGGAGATATCGGGCCTGGAGAATCTGGACAAGGTGATCTATCTGGATCAGAGTCCGATAGGCCGAACGCCCAGGTCCAATCCCGCTACATATACCGGAGTCATGGACGAAATAAGAGCGCTCTTCGTGAAGACGAAGGAGGCGCAGATACGGGGCTACAAACCTGGCCGTTTCAGTTTCAACGTCAAAGGAGGACGCTGCGAAAAGTGCCAGGGCGAGGGGGAGATAAAGATAGAGATGCACTTTCTGCCCGACATCATGGTCAAGTGCGACTCCTGCAGGGGTAAACGGTACAATCCGCAGACTCTTGAGATTCACTACAAAGGCAAAAACATTGCGGATGTGCTTGCAATGAGCGTAGATGAGGCGCTGCGCTTTTTCGAACATATTCCGAAAATATTTTCGAAGCTCAAAACCCTTCACGATGTGGGGCTTGGCTACATAACACTTGGTCAGAATGCCGTTACCCTCTCCGGAGGCGAAGCGCAGCGGATCAAGCTTGCAAAAGAGCTCAGCCGAAAGGATACGGGAAACACTCTCTACATTCTGGACGAGCCTACTACGGGGCTCCACTTCGCGGATGTGGATCGACTGACTAAAGTTCTTCACCATTTGACCGATTTGGGTAATAGTGTACTTGTGATAGAACACAACCTCGATATGATCAAGAACGCCGACTATATCATAGACATGGGTCCTGAAGGAGGCGACAAAGGTGGTCGGATCATTGCCGAAGGAACACCGAAAGAGGTTGCGTCGGATCACGAAAAGACGGGGAGCTACACGGGTGAGTTTCTGAAAAGGGAGTTGAAACTCTGAACCGGCCCCCGTACTGTACACAGAAGTAAAGAGATAAGGAGAAACGGGGGGATGAGAAGGCCGAAGCCTATAGATAGGGAAAAGTTTCTAAAAGATGACGAAATTCTGGTATCCAAAACCGATACCAGGGGGAAGATAACCTACGGAAACGAGAGATTCATAGATATAAGCGGATACAGTGAAGAAGAGCTTCTTGGAGCTCCTCACAGTATCATCAGACATCCGGATATGCCCAAAGCTGTTTTCAAAATATTGTGGGACGGCATACAGGCGGGGGAAGAGGTCAACGCATATGTCAAGAATCTGGCAAAAGACGGTTCCTTCTACTGGGTTCTTGCAACCGTAACGCCGTCGTTTGACTCTGTAAACGGTAAAATAGTCGGATACTTCTCCGTCAGAAGGTCACCGGATAGGTCCAAACTTCAAAAGGTGGAGCCGCTGTACAGGGAGCTTTTGGAGATAGAGCGCCGCAGCGGAATGGATGCTTCGAAAAAGAGGATAGACGAGATGTTGAAAAGTGAGGGTACGACTTATGACGAATTTATCCACTCTATCTAAACTAAGATATCTCATTTTAGCATTCGCACCTGTTGCCGTTGCGGCTTTGGCAGTATCGATAGCCATTTGCGGCGTAAAGCTGCCTCTACTGATTCTGTTGGTCTCGCTTCTGCTCTTATGCGGCTGGGCATACCACTGCACTGTTCGGATACAACACGAAATAGAGCGGATCGAAGGGGTTTTGAAAGATGCTCTCGACGGAAACTTTGAAAGCAGACTGACACATATCAGGGAAAAGGGTGAGCTTGGGCGTATGGCATGGAACCTGAACAACCTGTTCGATCAGATGGAGACGTTCGTACGTGAACTCAATACCTCCATAGAGTATGCTGGAGAGAACAGATTCTACAGAAGGGTGAATCCTGCAGGGCTCAATCTCTCGTTCAAGAGGTCGTCGAAGCTTATCAACAAGGCTATAGACTCTATGCATGAGAACTACAAGAAGGCTGAAAGAGACAGCTATACTAGAAGGCTCGGGCAGACCGGAAAGCAGCTGCAGGAGAGTTTCGCCTTTATACAGAATGAGCTCGCCAAGGCTTCGGAAGAGCTGAAGAGAACAAGCGAAAAGGCGGCAAGTACCGCCGATCTTTCGAACAAGAGTATGGAAGAGGTCAAAGATGTGGTCATGAAGCTTGAAGAGCTAAGGGAGCATATTGCAGGAAACGATTCGGCCGTCGATCTTCTCAACGAAAGAGCGCAGGAGATCACCGCCATAGTCACACTGATAAAAGATATTGCCGAGCAGACGAACCTGCTTGCGCTCAACGCGGCAGTTGAAGCCGCCAGAGCAGGAGAGCACGGTAGGGGGTTCGCGGTAGTAGCGGACGAGGTGCGAAAACTGGCAGAGCGTACCCAAAAGGCTACGCAGGAGATAGCGATCTCCATTCAGACGCTTCAACAGGAGAGCGGGGGTATAAAAGAGCAGGCGATGCTTATGAATGAGATAGCCAAAGACTCCATGAAGTCGATGGAGCGTTTCCGACAGACCCTGGAGCTTTTCAACAAAGAGTCGAACGAAGTGAGCCTGATAACAAAAGAGAAAGAGGACCTTATGACGGTCATACTGATACAGATAGACCATATTCTCTTCAAATCGCGCGCATTCAGGGAGGTTCTGCGCCAGAGCGGCGAAGTTTTGGGCGGATCGGACCGGTGCCGCCTGGGGCGATGGTACATCGAAGATGCGAAAGAGCGTTTCGGGGATACCAAGGCGTATGCAGAGGTCGTAAAGCCGCATGAGGAGGTGCATAGAAACGCCAACGAGTCGATTCTGCTCGCACACGAGTCGCTTGATCGGCGTAACCAGCAGATTATAATAGATAAGTTCGAAGCTATGGAGGCCGCGAGCGAAAAGCTGTTCGAAGTTCTGGCTTCCATGCTTTCACAGAAGAAGAGAAAGCTGTTTCAGTCGAAAAATACCGAATCTTCCAAGATCGGCAAATGTGCATAGAAGCGGCTAGTGGAAATAATATTGAATGGGATGCACAATATTTTATGATACAATATGTGATCATTCGGATATGATGAATAGCATAAACAAGAGTAGTTGAACAGGAATGACATGGCTGTAAAAAAGACAAAATTTTATAAATCGATGCCCAAATATAAAGAGGTGTTGTACGAGAATCACGGCGATTTTCTGCATCAGCAGATGACAGTCGCCGACCTTGTCGGAGGTGATCCGAAATATGCGTACATCAAAGCCGCTCTCTATTTCATTTTCGCTCCCTACATTACCGGTACACTCGTTATGCTGGTAATTTCCGCGAAAGGGAGCATAAGCGATCTTTTCACGGTGATTATAAACGGCGATTTCATAAGCTTTTTCATGCTATGGGCTATAGGCTATGAAATACTGGCATCGATGTTTCTGGCATGGGCTATATACAGTATTTTCTCGTTCAATCGTGAAGCCGCTAGAAAGAAAGCGAGACGCCGCGACTCTCCGGGCAATGTCAAGTTCGGTTCATAATCGGATTATACGCTTCGAATTTCCTTTTTTAACGGTGCCATACCGTTTTCTTATCACATCACTTAATAAAAAATTTTCAAAGGTTGGAGAATGATGAACTCAAAACTGGTCGAACGGATCAGCTCACTGCCGCCTCTTCCCCAAACGGTAGCAGAGATAGAAAAGGCTTATGCCGATGCCGATGTCAACGTCAAAGTGGTCGCCGCTATAGTCGAGAAAGACCCGATGGTCGTTGCAGATCTTCTGAAGCTTCTCAACTCCGCGTTTTACGGTCTTAGAAAAGAGATCACAAGTGTCGAGCAGGCGATATCTCTGCTTGGATTGAAGAGCGTGAAGGATCTGGTGGTAAACCTATCGGTTCGAAACATGCTTCGTACGAACCTTTCGCCGTACGGAATCTCCAGCGAAGCGTTCGCGAAGGTTTCACAGTTTCAGAGCATGCTGGCGCAGGAGTGGATGAGAAAGATCGATACTTCGAAAGCCGAGAGGATAAGGCTGCTAGCTCTTTTGCAGGAGATCGGAAAGATAGTCATCGCCGACGAACTGTTGAGAGAGGGTGAAGATGCGACCTTCAAAGCGGAGCTCGATGCCGGGTGGGAGATAAGAGAGACCGAGCGTAACTACCTCGATACCACGACCGCCGAGGTCAGCGCCGCTATGCTCGCCCACTGGGAGTTCGATTCGACGACGTGCGACATAATACGCTGGTCGGACCTGCCCACCCAGGCGGATGTTAATGTCAGAGATGACGCCTGGGCACTCAGAATCGCCGCGGAGGCCGTGAATGTAAGAGACTCGCTAAGTGAAAAGAGCTGCAAGCGTGCATTGAATCTGGCGCTCAAAGCGGGCTATGAGCAGGAGGGTTTGGCCGAAATTCTGGACGATCTGGTTCAACGATGGAACAGTTAGGCGAATGAAGATACTTACTGTAATAGATACGTTCGGCTTTTTTTTCAGAAGTTTCTACGCCCTTCCTCCTCTAAAAAACTCCGAAGGGTTCCCTACAGGTCTACTGACAGGATTTGCGAACCTGATCCACAACCTCGAAAAGGAGTACCCGACCGACTATCTGCTCTTTGCGCTCGATGCACCTGGACCCAGTTTCAGGCAGAAGATAGACCCCAACTACAAAGCGCAGCGCCCTGAAGCCCCGCCGGAGCTCAAGGCCCAGCTTCCGGTCGCGATAGAGTGGATAGAGAAGATGGGGCTTTCGAAACTGAGCCTCGAAAACTACGAAGCGGATGATGTCATAGCCTCCATGGTGAAGTGTGCCAAAGAGCAGGGCATAAAGGTGCGCATCGTAAGCCACGACAAGGACCTTTACCAGCTTATAGACGATAGAAACGTCGTTCTTTTCGACCCGATAAAAAAGATAGAGATAGACGAAAAGGCGTGTGAAGATAAGTACGGTATCCATCCATGTCAGTTTACCGACTATCAGGCGCTCATCGGCGACAGCTCCGACAACGTTCCGGGAGTACCGGGAATAGGGCCCAAGACGGCGGTAAAGCTGCTTGCGCAGTTTAAGAGCCTCGACGGCATATACGAACATATAGACGAGGTAAAACCGGAGCGGATAAAGAACCTGCTTATAAAACATAAAGATGATGCTTACAGAAGCAGGGAGCTCGTGACACTTCGGGACGACATATTCGACAACTGCGACCTTACAGCTTTCAGAATGCCGCCGAACGACCCGCTGCTGAGGATTGAAGATGAGCTTCGGAAGTACGAGATGAGAAACATTCTGCGCCGCCTACAGAAGGAGAGTGGCTCCGCTTTGCAGATCAAAAGAGAAAGCGGCAACAGCTTCGAAGCGGTGCTGATCGATGATGCGAAGAGCCTTTTTTCTGTCATAGAGAGTATCGAAGAGAACGCGCTGGTGGCGATAGATACGGAAACCGACTCGCTCGATACCAAGAGCGCAGCTCTTGTAGGCTTCAGTTTCTGTTTCGATGAAAAGAGGGCCTACTATGTACCCGTTGCCCACAGCTACCTCGGTGTAGGAGATCAGGTGGGTGCCGACGATGCGAACGAGGCGCTGAAGAGACTCCTTTCGAAGCGCTTCTTCGGGCATAACCTGAAATTCGACCTGGCACTCTTGTATAACGTTTTCGGTTTTGAAGAGGTAGAACCGTTCGCCGATACGATGCTGCTGGCGTGGCTGGCCGACCCGGAGGGGGCCGTGGGGCTCGACAGGCTGGCACTGCGCTATTTCGATCATGAGATGGTCGCTTTCAAAGATACGGTAAAAAAGGGTGAGAACTTCAGCAGCGTGTCTATAGAGGAGGCGGCGAAATATGCGGCCGAAGATGCCTGGATGAGCTACAGGCTCTACTTCAGGCTAAAAGAGGTTCTGAAGCTTCAGGGAGCCGAGCATCTGCTCAAAGAGGCCGAAGAGGTCGAGTTTCCTTTCATAAACCTCCTCATCTGCATGGAGCGCCACGGTATCGCGATAGATATAGAGCGGTTCGAATCGCTCAAAAGCGAGATAAGCGGACGTCTTGCCAAACTGACTGAAGAGATTTACGATCTGGCCGGCCGGGAGTTCAACATAAACTCTCCCAAGCAGCTGGGAGAGATTCTATTTGTCTCATTGGCTCTTCCGGGCGGAAAAAAGAACCGCTCCGGCGGTTACAGCACGAACGAAAAGGTGTTAGACTCTCTGAAGGACGAGCATCCGATAATCGAGAAGATTCTGCAGTACCGGGAGCTGCACAAACTGATGAGCACATACATAGAGCCGCTGCTGAAGCTGGGCAAAGGAGATCCGCAGCATCGCATATACACCTCCTTCATCCAGACGGGAACTGCGACCGGGAGGCTCAGCAGCAAAAATCCGAACCTGCAGAACATCCCCGTCAAGACGGAGGAAGGCAGACGCATCAGGGAGGGGTTCGTAGCCGCTGAAGGGTATAGGCTTGTCGGCATAGACTACTCCCAGATAGAGCTGCGGTTCCTTGCGCACTTTTCGAAAGACCCGGTACTTACCGAGGCGTTTAGAAGCGGGAAAGATATCCATATGGAGACGGCAGTCAAGCTCTTCGGCAAAGAGGAGGCCGCTTCGAAGAGAAATATCGCCAAAACGGTGAATTTCGGCCTTCTTTACGGGATGGGAAGCAGAAAGCTTGCCCAGACACTCGGAATTTCGACCAAAGAGGCGAAAGAGATAATAGAGAACTACTTTGCCTCTTTCCCTACCGTCAAGTCCTACCTCGAGTCGATAGAAGCTGGTGCGAAAGAGAGAGGGTATGTGGAGACGCTGCTCGGGCGCAGGCGGTATTTCGATTTTGAGCACGCCAACGCCATGCAGATGGCAGCCTACCTAAGAGAGGCGGGTAACGCCGTCTTCCAGGGAAGCACCGCCGATCTGATCAAGATGGCGATGCTGCGCATTCACCGTATCATAAAAGAGGAGTCGCTGGATGCGGCTATAGAGCTCCAGATTCACGACGAACTTATCTTCGAGATCAGAGCCAAAGATGCCGAAATTCTCTCTAAAAGATTTGCCGAGGTTATGGAGCATACCGTAGAGCTCGATGTGCCCTTGAAAACGAGCATAAACATCGGGCTGCGCTGGAGCGATCTGAAGTAGAGATACCGGTTTTGCATTGCCGGTTTGGTGCCGAATCCTCTTTCGGTGTCCGGTTTCAGGTCACCAAACTTACTATTCTTGTCTATTTTCCGCATTAAATTTGCAATCGGCCTCAGATTTGATAAAATTACTGCTACAAAGGCGCCCATGAGAATGAAAAAGATTTCCGAATACCTCCTATCTATGCAGAGTGCGGTTATACTTATGCTGCTTTTCGCACTCTCTATCGCCGCAGCTACGTTCATAGAGAACGACTACGGTACCCAGACCGCAAAAGCACTCGTATACAATGCAGGCTGGTTTGAGTTTCTGCTGCTTGTTCTGGCACTGAACCTGATTGCCAATATAGTCCGTTTCCGTATGTGGCGGCACGGAAAGAGGCTCGTTTTCCTGTTTCACATCTCCTTTATCGTAATACTGATAGGGGCGGCGATAACCCGCTATTACGGCTTCGAAGGGATCATGCACATAAGAGAGGGGGAGGCCAGCAACGAGATCGTCAGCGACAGCACATACATTCAGCTAGAGGCGATAAAGGGTAAGAAACATCTGACATACGCAAGGCCGGTGCTCTTTTCGAAAATAGGCTCCAACAGCTTCAGCGAAGAGATTCGCATGGAAAATGAGATCATCACCCTAAAGGTTCTCCGCTACATTCCCGACGCGGTGACGAAAGCGGTGGAGGATCCAAACGGAAGGGCGATGATCTCGATGATGGTTGTTTCGGATGGAAGACCGGAAGCTTTGACGATCGAAGCGGGCGAGAGTGTCGAAACACCCGCTTTCGTCATAGCGTTCGAGAGCAACGAAAGATTCGAAAAATCGACGGTAAGGCTCTTTTTCGAAAACGGGCGCCTGAAGGTCGAGACTCCGTATGCGCTCGAATATATGAGCATGGACGATGGAAACTCCGGCACGCTTTCGGCCGGAGAGTCGGATATATACCCCCGCCGCCTCTATAGCACCGCCGGTGTACGTTTCGTAATAAAAGAGGCTTTCGAACATGCGAAGAGGGTGGTTGTTTCGGCGGATGGAGAGAGCCCCGAGAGCGATATGAAGGGGCTTCAGGATGCGGTCGAACTCGAACTGAGAGTAGGCGATAAATCAAAGAGGTTGGTTGTATTCGGCAAAAAGGGGGTTCCGGCAGAGCCTGTATGGACCGAACTTGACGGGTTTCGTATAGCCGTAAGCTACGGTGCGCGCCTCGTACACCTTCCGTTCTATCTCAAACTTGTCGATTTTCAGCTCGAGCGATACCCTGGCTCCATGAGCCCCTCTTCGTATGCGAGCGAAGTCGTTTTGATAGATACGAGAAACAACGTCAGAATGCCGTATAGAATATATATGAACCATGTCCTCGATTACGAAGGCTACCGCTTTTTCCAATCCTCTTACGATATGGACGAAAAAGGTACTGTTCTGTCGGTAAACCACGATCCGGGCACATGGCCCACATATTTCGGATACCTGCTGTTGACGATAGGAATGTTCGGCTCCATGCTCGTGCACTCGAGCCGTTTCCAGACCCTCATGCGAAGGGCCAGGGATCTTCAGAAGCTGGCGAAAAGGTGTGCCGCGGCTTCGGTGATGCTTCTGGCGCTTTTTGGTACGCACGACCTCCATGCCGCCGATCCTGCCGCCGATCTTCCGAAAATCCAAAAAGAGCACGCCGAAAAGTTCGGCTCTTTGCTGGTCCAGTCACACGACGGCCGTATAGAGCCGGTGGACACTTTGGCGAGAGAGGTTCTGCGCAAAGTGAGTCGCAGGGAGAGGGTTTTCGGCATGAATGCCGACCAGGCTTTTTTGGGAATGATAGTGCGCCCCGAGGAGTGGCAGAAGGTTCCCGTGATCAGGATCTCCGACAAAGGGATCAACAAGATAATCGGAATCTCTCCCGGAAAAAAATATGCATCCTTCGACGATTTCTTCATCGGTTCAAAAAAGAGAGAGTACAAACTGGCCGATCTCGTCGAAGAGATTTCACGCAAGCGCCCGGCACAAAGAAGTACGCTCGATAAAGAGATACTCAAAGTGGACGAACGTGTAAATGTTCTTTACATGTCTTTCAGCGGATCGCTGCTGCGTATCTTTCCTGATCCGAAAGACAAGCATGGACGCTGGTGCTCCCCTATTGGGGCCATAAAAGAGTTCGATCAGAAGAATGCTCAGTTCGTGCAGGCCGTTCTTGCAAGCTACTTCAGTAATATTGACGAAGCCTTGGCAGACGGGAACTGGACCAGGGCGGAAAAGGCCCTGGATGTGATAAAGAGCTACCAGAGGTTCTACGAGGCAGCCATAATTCCCAGTGAAAACAAGATAAAAGCTGAGATCATGATGAATCGCTACAAGCCTTTCGAAAGCCTCGTACCGCTCTATTTCGGTGTAGGTTTCATCTTGCTCTTTCTCTCTATCTTCCATATTCTCAAGCCCAAATTCAACCTGAAATGGGCTGTAAGAGTCTCGATGGTGCTTCTTATAGCCGGCTTTTTCATACATACGGCCGCACTCGGACTCAGATGGTACATATCGGGCCACGCTCCCTGGAGCAACGGTTACGAGTCGATGCTCTACATAGCGTGGGCCACGCTGCTTGCGGGATTCATATTTTCCAAACACTCGCCCATCACTCTGGCGGCCACCGGAATACTCGCCGGGCTCATACTCTTCGTCGCTCACCTCAATTGGCTCGATCCCGAGATTACGAATCTCGTTCCGGTGCTTAAATCGTACTGGCTCATGATACACGTATCGCTGATTACCGCAAGCTACGGCTTTCTGGGGCTCGGCGCGCTTCTTGCATTTATAACGCTGTGGCTCTATATCATCAAACACGGCGAGAACAGGGCCGATATAGAGTACTCGATAAGAGAGCTGACGCACATCAACGAGATGAGCCTCATCTTCGGTCTTGCACTTCTTACGGTAGGAAACTTCATGGGCGGCGTCTGGGCAAACGAAAGCTGGGGCAGATACTGGGGATGGGACCCCAAAGAGACGTGGGCGCTGGTGACCATACTGGTGTATGCGGCGGTGCTGCACCTTCGCTTCTACAAATCGTTCCGCGGGATATTCGCTTTCAACGTAGCCTCGCTGCTGGCGATA
The DNA here is from genome assembly GCA_015490295.1 of Hydrogenimonas sp. Lineage (GTDB taxonomy): Bacteria > Campylobacterota > Campylobacteria > Campylobacterales > Hydrogenimonadaceae > Hydrogenimonas. The sequence continues at coordinate 69,219 of WFYC01000034.1, forward strand.
AGCTCGGTCGTTATGACCTACTTCGGGGTAAACTACTACCTAAGCGGTATGCACTCCTACGCCAAAGGGGACGCCGTGCCGATTCCGTCTTTCGTCTACTACGTCGTTGCGGTAGTCGCGGTGACGATCCTCCTGGCCTATAGAAAGAGGGAACTTCTGCCTGTAAACAGGTAGCGTCCGACCCTTTTTGGCCGATAGCGGCAGAGGGCTACTTTTTGAACCACCCCTTTATCTTTTCGAAAGCCGACTCGAAGATGCTTTCGTGAGGCTTGCTCTCTATGCCGAAACTCTCCTGCAACTCCCTTAGCAGCTCTTTCTGCTTCTCGTTCAAAGATTTGGGGTAGACAAGCCGCACCTGAGCGATGAGGTTGCCCAGACGTCCGCTGTGAACGTTCCTGACCCCTTCGTTTCTGAAGACGAACTGCTCTTTGTCCTTGGTGCCCTGGTTTAGCTTGAGCTCCTTTTTGCCGCGGAGTGTGGGAATCTCTATGGTGTCTCCAAGAACCGCCTGGGTGAAAAAGACCGGCACTTCGAGGTAGATGTCGTCTCCGTGCCTTATGAAGTGCTCATCCTCCTCGACATAGAATGTCACGTAGAGATCGCCGCGCCTTCCGTCCGGCGCTATGTTCCCGGCGCCGGGTATGCGCAGCCTGTTGCCGTCGTCCACACCCTCCGGAATCTCCACGGTAACGGTGGTCTCCACCTCTTCGTAGCCGCGCCCGTCGCACTTGGGGCACTTTTGGGCTATCACTTCGCCGCTTCCGTGGCACCTCGGACATGTCTGCGCGTAGGTCATGAAGCCCTGGCGCATATAGACCTGCCCCTGCCCGTTGCAGTATTCGCACTGCTTGACGGTGCCGTCTTTCGCGCCGGTTCCCCTGCAGGCTTCACACGGCTTTTTGTAACGGTACTTCAGCTTCTTTTCGGTTCCGAAAACCGCCTCTTTGAAACTTATCTGCATCTGTGCGGAGAGGTCGAGGTTGTATTTCGCACCGCTCCGTTTGCGGCTACGCGCCCCGGTGAAACCGCCGCCGAAGACCGACTCGAAGATAGCGCTCAAATCGTCCATTATATCTTCGTAGCTCTGCCCTTCGAAGCCGTGGAAACCCTGACCTTCGAGGCCCGCTTTGCCGTATCGGTCGTATATGGAGCGCTTGTTTTCGTCGCTGAGAACCTGGTAGGCCTCGTTTACGAGCTTGAACTTCTCTTCGGCCTCCTTGTCGTTCGGGTTTCTGTCGGGATGGTACTTAAGAGCCATTTTGCGGTACGCCTTTTTGATCTCTTCCTGGCTGCATCCGCGTTCGATCTGCAATATTTCGTAGTAGTCAAGTTCGGCCAAAAATCTCTCCTGTAGACTCTTATATTTCTGCGCGCGATTTTATCATAAATCACGCTGAAACAGAAATTGTGACCGGTTTTGCATCGGGCAGTGTCTGTATAAAGCAATTATGAAAGCTCTAAAAAA
>WFYC01000035.1 GCA_015490295.1 Hydrogenimonas sp.
ACTCGACTACAACCGGCTTCTCTTCTATAAATAGCCTGTCGCCTTTTTTGAGGCGTTTGGCTATCTTGCCCGGCAGCGCCAAAACCAGATGAACACCCTTCGGATCGATTATTGTCATCATATGCTCACCGCGCGAAACATACATTTTAGGATATACCGCCATATCGTTGACGACTCCGCCAATCGGCGCCGAAATCGCGATAGTGGCCAGGGGCTTCTTGCTCTTCGTCATTTCGTCGACCTGACCTTCTCTCAAACCCCATTCAAGAAGTAGATGACGGTAAAATGAGCTTTGCGTCTCGAATTTGCTCAACATATTTTGCGCCTCGAGATACCGCTTCCTGGCGACCACAGCAGCTTCAAAAAGGGGCTTCAGGCGCTCCACTTCGGCCCTGTAGTAATCGAGCTCTATCAATGTATCTATAAATTTCGCCTCGAGTTCTAGCAGCTCCGGACTCTTTATGACCAGCAGCTTGCGCCCCTTTTCTACCGTCTCATAGATATGTATGGAAAGGTTTTGGACAATCCCCTCCACGGGCGCATCTATTCTGTACACCGCACTCGCCGGAAGCTCTCCGCGCGCAAGGAAACTGCCCAGATAGACGCGACTTGTCTCTACCGGTGTCTGGGTCTTTACATCTATCGTGCCGGCTGTGACAGCAAGCTCTTTCGCATCGGCGCTTCCGAATATCAACGCCATCAAAAACGGTACTAATACTTTTCTCATCTGGTTACTCCTTTGGGGTCAACGGCATAGTTTTCGATAAATTCCGCCACGGCGTCATGGCGCTTTGTTTTCAAGGCGATCAGTGTCTCAATCATCTGAAGTTTTGTCTCTGCGGCTTTGAGCATCGAAAGAAGGCTCTCCTCGCCGGCCTTGAAACGCATCCTGCTCTGCTCTATCAGTGTATCTGCAGTCAGCTTTATCGACGACTCGAACTCACGTACTCTCATATTGTATAGATCCAGCCGCTCTCTCAAAGCCTCCGATGCGCTTTTGAAGGCTCTGCGTATAGCTTCCGCTTCGCTTCTTGCCGCGGCGTAGGCGTGCATAGCCGCCATTCGCTGCGCTTCGCTCCTCTTTCCGAACGAGAGGGGAATAGAGATGCCGATAGTGGCACGCCTCGTATCTATCTCGTCGCTGTACGAAGCGCTCACGCCTATCTTCGGCACTCGGGAACGGCTCAGGGCAAGCTCCTCTTTGGAGCGCTTCTCTTTTAGCCCAAGCATCGGGTAGAAAGCTGAATTTTCAGGATTGAGCAGATAGTTAAGATCGTAATTCCATCTGCTGCACACCGCCCTATTCTTATCGAAAAAGATAATAGACGATATCTCGCCCTCTATCTTTCTGGTGCGGCTTTGTGTCTCTACAATTTTGAGGTTTAGATTCTCCAGGGCCATATGGGCCATAAGCGCTTTGGAGGCATCGAACTCTCCGAAACGGACACCTGTATCAATCTGTTTGAGCATCATGGCATAGATTGCGGCAAGCTCTTTTTGGGCAGCGAGAGCCTCTCTCTCTATGCAATACTCGCCGTAAAGCCTGAATATCCGAGCTTTTATGCGGTTTAGCTCCACCTTTTTGCGAAGCTTAGCATACTCTTTGTTGAAGCGCATGAAACTTCCGAGTGCTGAGCGCTCGAGATTGAACTCCTTTCCTACACTCAGCGCAAACTCGCCGCCCGAAGAGGAGCCGTCTTTCGGATACGCCCCGGCCAGATCGGCACCTGCACTCCATCCGTCATCATAACGTTCGGCTTCCGCAGTCGCACTCTGCGAATCTATCATTTCGGCCCTGCTTATGTATTGCGGCGAATTCTCCGCTTCATCGTACAAGTCGGTCAGGCTCTGGGCCGACAGCATGGAAAGAGCCGCCGCCAGCACGATAATACCTTTTCTCAATTTTCTCTCCTTTTGCACTCGATCACACCGGCGTCAAGCGCGTTTATTTTCGCTACTCTCTTTTTCGATCCAAGTCTATAATAGAGCAGCTTCTGCTCTCTTCTCAAACTTATCGACACTATCTTTTCACTCTTCATACATGACTCTTTTGCTATCTTTTCCGCTTCCGACGGCGAGATCTTCGCGAACGAATGCAGCTTCTGATGACTGATATTAAAAGGTCTTGCACTATACTCGTATCGAAGCAGTGCCGCATACTGAAGGTCTGTCAGAAGCGCCTGACTTGCCGGCAGCTGCATAAGCACGGCCGTTAACAGAACAGAGAGTCTGAACATATTTATCTCCTTCAAAATACTCTACGCCTTTCTTTGGCGCCAGGATCCGTAAAAACGGCCCGAAAGGCAGATCTACGACTGCAACACAAAGTTTCCAACTAACTGATGTTACGCAAATTCCGGGCAATCCCGCAATTTTTCAGGGCCTGGCCGGCCCTATAACCCCCTGAAGCTTCGAAATCCAAGTTTCGAGATAATCTTACGCATTACGCGTAAAATCAGTAACTAACATGCTGGACATTGAGACTTTCAGTGATAGAACTGGGGAATCTGTTACAGTAGAGATTAAACTGTTTTTGGAGGTGTAAAAGGTGGGTTTAAAGGTCTGTCTTTGAAATTTAAGAGGTATGAGAAGTGCAGTTTGGGCCCGGACTCTGGAATGAGCGGATTTTCTATCTGCTCATTGAGCGCAAGCATATGAAACGCCTGATGCTCTACCGTAACTACATTCGTATTCACTTGCTGTGTATATGCATATACGGAAGCATCAGCTGTAATGGCGTCACGCTGTCCCGTTATATAGTCGTGCATAATGAAACCGACCATGAACAACAGCATGATTTTACTTACCAAATGCCTGATTCTTCTCATGCGGTAAGTATAACACAAAAGAGTTTTCTGGTAACGTCAAAACAGCCGCTACAGATTATTTTTAAAAAATCTTTAAGCGGTAAGAGAGTCTACACCTTTTTCAAAAACTTGCTCAATAGAACGATCTTTACACCGTTCACACGCCCCTCTATCTGCTCCGGGTTGTTGGTAAGTCGGATATTTTTGACGACTGTTCCGCGTTTTGCCGTAAATCCTGCCCCTTTTACATCGAGATCTTTGATGATAGTCACACTGTCGCCCTCATCGAGCACAGTACCGTTGCTGTCTCTTGTCGGTTCAAGCCCGCTCTCACCCTCTTCGGCTCCGGCATCCGCCCAGGCCTGGACTTCCGGTTCGAGGTAGAGCATATCCAGAAGATCCTGCGGCCACCCTTCGGAGGCTATACGCTTCAAAATGCGGTAAGCCGTAACCTGAACGGCAGGCTCCGTACTCCACATGCTCTCGTTCAGGCAGTGCCAGCGGTTCGGCTCCAGCTTTTCGGGATTTTCTACCTGTTCCCTGCACTCGGCACACAGAAGTATGGACTTTTCGGCACTCCCGTCGGAGGGTTCCACCGCTGTAACATCGAGGTTTTCGGTACTTCCACACAGTTCACACACCCCGCCGCTTCGCTCCACAAGGGTCTCTTTAACACCCATTCTCAACCTTTCAACATAAGTTTCCGGCGTATTATACTATTATCGATGCTTCATAAACCTCGCAAAGCAATCACCAGATTTAAGCGGCAATGGGACGCGCAGGCCATGCCAAATTCAAGGCTCGGCCTGGATTATGCGTATAACGGCGCTTTACTAAAACGCTCCCTTGTTTCTAAGCTCGGCGATCTCCGTCTCGACCATCGCGTCTATCATCTGCTTGTAGATGTCGACTACCATATTCGGAGATACACCTAGAGTGAGCGCCTTGTGGCGGACATGGTTCAAAACATCGTCTATCCGCTCGTCCGCTTTTATCTCATCTACCGTATGTTTGAAATTTGCAGCCTGCTTTATGTAGTCGTTGCGAACCGCTATCAGCTCCACTATCTTCTCGTCGACCTTGTCCACCTCTTTGCGAAGCTCTTCAAGGGTTTTACACTCTTTCACTTCCATCTCTTCGAACCTCTCTCGATCTTAGTTTTCAATTTCCGGGCTTAATGGAGCCGCAGGGGCGCTTTTTTACCCCGCCCGATTCCCGGCTCGACCCGGAATCTGCATAACGGCCCGTCACAATCAGCATATTTTATCCAAAAATTCCCCGCTTTCGCGGTAGCGCCTGAACTCCTCGTAGAGCTCACCACACTCCCAGCTATCCATGTAACCGTTTTTGATATCTTCGACCATTTCGACAAGCGACCGGCTAAGATCGTCGATCTGAAAAACTCTATCTTCATCGCCTTCACGTTCATAAGCACTGCGGGCACTCTGCAAAAAAGGGAGAAGATCGCCGTTTATGTACGTTTCGAGCTTTTCACACACCTTCGCTTCCTTCTTCGGACTCGATCATCTCGACCAGCTCTTTGTATATCTCGGAGCACTCCTCTTCGCTCACCACGTTATCTTCAATATCGCTCAAAAGAGCCAAAAAGGAGCTTCTTAGCTCCTGCAGCTCGGCGTATTCGGCTTTCGACTCCTCGTCTGCCTCTTTAGCGTCGGCAATCTCTTCGAAGAGCTCGTCGATCATCTCTTCCACATCGGGAATCACTTCGATCTCGAGCAGCTCTTTAAGGTCTTCACATCCCGCCATGATTCATCCTTTATATTATTTATGTTACTCCTTTTGCGGGCAAAGCCCGCAAAAGGGCAGGGACTGAAGTCCCTACAACCCCCTAAAGCTTTGAAATCGCAGATTTCAAGAGAGCGTTACGCTTCCTCTGCAACCTCGGTTTGAGCTTGAAGTCGGCTCCTACAAAACTATACCATAAAAGCACCTTCGCCGCTTCGCTCAACCGACACCGGCCCTGTCGGCGAGCTTGCGGCAGAGCTTCAAAAACGGCTCTGCGAAGCGCTCCATCTTAACCTCTGCAATTCCGTTTATCCCAAGCATCTGCTCTTCGTTTTGCGGCAGCCTTTCAGCCATCTGCATAAGGGTTTTGTCACTGAAAACCATATAGGCCGGCACACCTTTTTCGTCGGCTATCTTTCGTCTCAGCTTTCTGAGTTCATCGAATATCTCCATGTCGCACCCGGCCGGCAGGATCTCTTTGCGCTTTTTGGATCCGGCACGCCTCTTTATCTCCATTCTCGAGGGCTTTATATCGACACTCTTTTTACCTTTGAGAATCTCCGCACCCTCATGCGTTATCAGCAGGTTTGCATGCTCTCCACGCGTCAGGGCCCCGATCTCCATAAGCCGCTGCACCACCGCATCCCACTGCTCTTTGCGCAGATCGGTGCCTATGCCGTAAACGCTGAGCCTCTCATGGCCGAACCGCTTTATCTTTCTGTTTTCGCTTCCGCGTAAAATCTCTATTATATGGTTTTTGCCGAAACTTTGCGAAGTGCGGTAGACGGCGGAAAGCAGCTGCCTCGCCTCTGTCGTGATATCGAGCCTGCTGCCGGCAGGAGCCGTGCAGTTGTCGCAGTTGCTTCCGCAAGGCTCCATCGTCTCACCGAAATATTCGGCAAGCTGTAGGTGGCGGCACGACTCGCTCTGGCTGAAGTTGACCATCTTCTCCAGTTTTCCGAAAGCGTTTTGCTTGTAGCTGCTATCCTCCAGGGCCTCTATAAGCGAAGCACGCTGCGCCGCATCCGGTGCACTGTAAAGAAGAAGCGTCTCGCTGGGCAATCCGTCGCGGCCGGCACGGCCGATCTCCTGGTAGTAGCTCTCGAGCGTCTTGGGCATACTCATATGCACGACAAAACGTATATTCGATTTGTCTATCCCCATTCCAAACGCCACCGTAGCCACTATTACATCGGTCTCGTCATGCACGAAGGCGTGGTAGGCGGCGTTTCGCTCCTCTGCGCCCAGACCGGCATGGTAGGCCATGGCTCTTACCCCTTCAGCTTTCAAAAAAGCGGCAAGCGTCTCGGCACTCTTGCGTGTAAAGGTGTAGACTATGCCGCTCTCCCCTTCGAAGCGCGAGAGAAACTCGAGAAGCTGCCTCTTTCCATCGCCGCTTCTGGGCTCGGCTCTTACAAGCAGATTCTGCCTGTAGACCGAACCGCGAAGCCTCACGGGCGAATCGAGCCCGAGCTGTCTTGCAATATCCTCTTCCACCTGCGGCGTAGCCGTCGCCGTAAATGCGGAGACTGGGGTCTTTGGAAAAAGCTCTTTGAGAAGGTGCAGGCGCCTGTAATCCTCCCTGAACTCGTGCCCCCACTCGCTTACACAGTGCGCCTCGTCTATCACGAACGACGCCAAGGGGATCCCCTTCAAAAGCTCTACGAAGCCGGGTGAGCTGAAGCGCTCGGGGGCGACATAGAGCAGTTTGATCTGCGCATTGCGAAGCCTCCCCATGATCTCGGCGATCTCCGCACCGCTCTGGATGGAGCCTATCATCTCGGCCTCGATCCCCTGAAGTTTCAGGGCTCTTACCTGGTCATGCATAAGCGCCAACAGAGGGGAGATAACGACGGTGACACCCTCTTTAAGCAGCGCCGGAAGCTGGTAGCACAGAGACTTTCCGCCGCCGGTAGGAAGCACCATGAGCAGGTCTCTGCCCGAAAGGAGCGCTTCGACGGCATCTTTTTGAAGGGGCCTGAAACCGCTATGACCGAAAACTTGTTTCAGCACCTCTAGAGTATCCTCTTTTTGCAATATTGCGCTCCTTGAACCTGCTACACAACCACGGGTTTTCCATCTTTGCGACACCCTTTTATGAAAGTTGCATTATACCATCTGCACCAGTTCGGCAGAGTTTTACCGCGGCCAAAGCGGCAACCCTCTACAATATACCCATGCAGCTCGAAAAGATAGTAGTGCCTCTTCTGGCACTCTTTGCCGCAACCGCATTCGTGCGCATCTACGAAGTTACCGACATAAGCATGAACTACACGCTCGTCGAAGGTGACTACGTAATAGTAGACAACTTCTCCGCCGGCATACACGTTCCTTCGTGGCTCTTTTACATAGACGCCCACATCTACAGCCGGGAAGAGGGAATTGATCGCGGCGACCTTCTGGCTTTCAGGCACCAGCTCGAAAAACGGCTCTACCTCAAAAGGTGCGTAGCCCTCCCCGGCGACAGACTCTTTTTGCGAAAGAAGAACCTCTATCTTCAGTTAAAAGACCTGCCGATACGCGAAAAAAAATAGAATCGAAACCTACCACGACGAAGAGGGGTGCTGGCTGAAAAACTCCTATGCGAAATTCTACGAGATAAAATATATAGATGGAGTCAAAGGCCCCAAAGAGCTTATAGAGTACCCGAAAACCACGATCCCCCCGCACAACTACTTCTTCATGGGCGATTTCAGGGACAACTCGACAGACAGCCGCTTTTTCTGCCCTCTCCCTTACGACATGATCTACTATAAAGTCCGCTTCGTCGTAAAAAAGGCGCGAAGCCTCGAAGAGATGTGGGCGATCAGGAATATCGAGTGATCCTGCCAGATACCGCACCGATCCCTAATACAACCCGCTTGTGCCTTAAGATGGCATCGGCATCACTTGGCTTGAAAGCCTCCCCGGCACTATAGTGCGCCGTATCCCAAACTTTTTGCTGCAGACAATAGTTCTAACGGTGTCACTATTTTTCTCCTCTTTCTTCATTTCCATAATTAAATTTAAAAAATAGCGGGCGATTTTTTAAATCAATATTGAGCTTATTCTTAAAATAGACCTCAATTTCACTCCACTCCTGCCTGGTTGTCGGTAAAATATTTATAAAGTCTTCTCCATGATCAAATTATGCTAATCGAATCAAAAAATCTATAACTCTTTATACCGTCCTTAAAAAGGTGAAAGAAAAATTTGTTCAAAAGCTGAATCGGCAAATTAAAAGGCAAAAAAAGCAGTATAAAGAGTGATTCCAGATCTCCGGTATTTTGGCTTTTCATAATAATAGTCTTTAAATGTTCTTTGTATAGATTTTATATTTTCAACTTTTATTTTTTAGATAACTCTATCTTCTTCTTCTTTAAAAATGATATTCTCATCGGTTAAAACGATTTTCCTTTTTGCTTTTTTTATTTGGTTATAGTAAAC